>JAJTBK010000432.1 GCA_021286965.1 Comamonadaceae bacterium
CGGGGGCGCTCTCGGGCTGGGCGCGGCGCGGCTGGTTGCGGTGGGTGTTCCAGGCGTTATAGGCGACGACCACGGCCAGCACGATGCCGCCAATGATTGCCAGACTCAGTTGCAGGGTGCTCATGGTTGCTATTTTCAGGCCATCTCGGCCATGGACAGGGCCGATTCCATATCGACCGCGACGATACGCGAAACGCCCTGCTCCTGCATGGTCACGCCAATGAGTTGCTGGGCCATTTCCATGGCGATTTTGTTGTGGCTGATGAAGAGGAACTGCGTGCCACTGCTCATGGCCGACACCAGTTTGGCGTAGCGCTCGGTGTTGGCGTCGTCCAGCGGCGCATCGACCTCGTCGAGCAGGCAAAACGGCGCCGGGTTGAGCTGGAAGATGGCAAACACCAGGGCGATGGCCGTCAGGGCTTTTTCGCCGCCCGAGAGCAGGTGGATGGTCTGGTTCTTCTTGCCCGGCGGCTGCGCCATGACCTGCACGCCGGAGTCGAGGATTTCATCGCCGGTGATGATGAGCCTGGCCTGGCCGCCGCCAAACAGCTCGGGGAACATGCGGCCGAAGTGGCCGTTGACGGTATCGAACGTGCCCGAGAGCAGCTCGCGCGTCTCGGCGTCAATCTTGGCGATCGCCGCCTCCAGGGTGTTCATGGCCAGCGTCAGGTCTTCGGTCTGGGCGTCGAGGAAGGTCTTGCGCTCGCGCGCCAGGCCCAGCTCTTCGAGCGCCGCCAGGTTGACCGCGCCCAGGGCGGCTATCTCGCGGTACAGGCGCTCGATCTCGCTTTGCAGGCCGTGCTGGCGCACGCCACCCTCGGCGATCGACTGCGCCAGCTGCGCCAGGTCGGCCTGCGCCTCGGTCAGCAGCTGGCTGTATTGCTCGAGCCCCAGGCGCGCGGCCTGCTCCTTGAGCTGGAATTCGGTGATGCGCTGGCGCAGCGGCTCCAGGGTTTTTTCCGCCTGCAGGCGGCGCTCGTCGCTGGCGCGCAGCTGCGCCGTCAGGCCGTCGTACTGGCTGCGGCATTCGGCCAGGGCCTGTTCGCGCGCCATTTTCAGTGCCAGTGCATCCTGCAGCCCGCCCTGGGCGGCGGCGGCCGACAGGCGCTCTTGCTCGCCGCGTGCGCGCTGCTCCTCGTCAGCCAGGGCGTGCGCCTGCTCCTGCGCCGTGTCCATGGTGCGCGCCAGCTCGGCGCGGCGCGCCTGCAGGCTGCGCTGCGAGAACTGCGCCTCCTGCGCGCGCCGCTCCAGGCTGCGCTGCTGCTCGCGGCCATCGGCCAGGCGGCGTTCGGCGGCGATGACGGCGTCGCCCAGCTGCGCCTCGGCCTCTTGCTGCTCGGCCAGCTGCAGGTCGAGTTCTTCAAAACGCGCCTCGCTCAGGGCGCGGCGCTCGGCCCAGTCGGCCAGCTGCGCCTGCACCTCGGCCAGGTCGTCGCCCAGCTGCTGGCTGCGCGCGCGCGTTTGTTCGAGCTGCTGCGACAGGCGCAGCACCTGCACCTGCAGCGCGTGCGCGCTGGCCTGGCTGCTGCTGGCTTCGCGGCGCACGGCCTGCAGGCGGGTGTTGGCGTCCTGGTACTGGTGCTCGGCACGCGCCAGGGCGGTGCGCGCCTCGTCGCACAGGTATTGCTGGGCGCGCAGTTCTTTTTCCAGGTGTTCGATCTCCTGCGCGCGCGCGAGCAGGCCGGACTGCTCCGAGTCCTGGGCGTAAAAGCCGACGCTGTGCCGGCCCACGGTGTGGCCGCTGGTAAGAAAAATCGTCTCCCCCGGCTGCAGCTGGCTGCGCGCGGCCAGGGCCTCGTCCAGGTGCGCGGCGGTGTAGCAGCCCTGCAGCCAGTCGGTGAGCAGCGCGCGCAGCGGCGCATCGGCCACGCGCAGCAGGCCGGCCAGGGGCTGGAGGCTGCTGCCAGCGGGCACACCGGGGCTGCAGTCTTGCAGGCTGAAGAACACCAGACGCGCCGGCGGCGTGCCCTGGCCGCTGCTGCCGGCAAAGCCGCGCACGCTCTCCAGGCGGCCCACTTCGAGCGCGCCCATGCGCTCGCGCAGCGCGGCTTCGAGGGCGTTTTCCCAGCCCTGCTCGATATGGATGCGACTCCACAGGCCCTGCAGGCCATCGAGCCCCTGCTGCGCCAGCCAGGGCTGGAGCTTGCCCGAGACTTTGACCTTCTCCTGCAGCGCCTTGAGTGCCTCCAGGCGTGCCGACAGCTCGGCCTGGCGCGCGCTTTGAGCGTTCGCGGCCTGCTGGCCGGCGCGGCGCGCCTCGTCGAGCTGGGGCAGGCTCTCTTGCAGCTCGTGCAGCTGGGCTTCGGCCAGCTCGGCGGCCTCGCTGGCCACGGCCAGCTGGGCCTGCAGGTCTTCGAGCTCGGCCGCATCGGGCGCAACCAGGGCCTGGCGCTCCTGGTGCAGGCGTTCGCTGCGCGCCTGCGCCTGGCGGCTTTGCTCGTCCAGGCTGCGCTGCTCGGCCGCCAGCACCTGGATTTGCTGCTGCACCTGCACCACGTTGGTGCGCTGGCGGTGGGTGCGCTCTTGCGCCTGGCGCAGTGCGTCTTCGAGTTCGGGCAGGCGCGCGGCCTGCTCCTCGACCTGGGCGGCGAGGATTTCGGCCTGCTCCTCGGCATCGAGGCCGGCGCCTTCGAGCTGTTCGAGCTCGGCCCGGGCCTGGGCGCCGCGCTCGGCCCACTGCGCAATCTGCTCGGCCAGCTGCGCCAGGCGCTGGGCCACGCGCTGGCGGCCTTCGACGACGTAGCGGATCTCGGCCTCGAGCTTGCCGACCTCGGCCGTGGCCTCGTAGAGCTGGCCCTGGGCCTGGTTGACAGCGTCGCCGCCAGCGTAATGCGCCTGGCGGATGGCTTCGAGGTCGGCCTCGACGTGGCGCAGCTCGGCCATGCGCGCCTCCAGGTCGTTGACGGCTTGCAGGCCCTCGGTGCGCACGCGGTTTTGCTCGGCCTCGGCCTCGGAGCGCTTGAAGAACCACAGCTGCTGCTGCTTGAGCGTGACGTCGCCGTGCAAGGCGTTGTAGCGCGCGGCAACCTCGGCCTGCTTTTCGAGTTTTTCTAAGTTGGCGTTGAGTTCACGCAGGATGTCGTCCACGCGCGTGAGGTTCTCGCGCGTATCGGCCAGGCGGTTCTCGGTCTCGCGCCGGCGCTCTTTGTATTTGCTGACGCCCGCCGCTTCTTCGAGGAACAGGCGCAGCTCTTCCGGGCGGCTTTCAATGATGCGGCTGATGGTGCCCTGGCCGATGATGGCGTAGGCGCGCGGGCCCAGGCCGGTGCCCAGGAACACATCCTGCACGTCGCGCCGGCGCACGGCCTGGTTGTTGATGTAGTAGCTGCTGCCACCGTCGCGCGTGAGCACGCGCTTGACGGCGATCTCGGCAAACTGGCTCCATTGGCCACCGGCGCGGTGGTCGGCATTGTCGAACGTGAGCTCCACGCTGGCGCGGCTGGCGGGCTTGCGGCTGGTGGTGCCGTTGAAGATCACGTCCTGCATGGATTCGCCGCGCAGCTCGCTGGCCTTGCTCTCGCCCAGCACCCAGCGCACGGCGTCCATGATGTTGGATTTGCCGCAGCCATTGGGGCCCACCACCCCGACCAGCTGGCCGGGCAGCAGGAAGTTGGTGGGCTCGGCAAAGGACTTGAAGCCAGAGAGTTTGATGGACTGCAGGCGCACGGGGGCAGGACGGGAGGGGTGGTAGGCG
>JAJTBK010000438.1 GCA_021286965.1 Comamonadaceae bacterium
AGCGCCGAGATCAGCGCCGCGCCCAGCATGCCGTGCGCGATGACGCCGTGGAACATGGTGGCGTCGGCGTACTCGGGGTTCAGGTGGGCGGGGTTGATGTCGCCCGAGACGGCGGCAAACGCCTGGATGTCTTCGAGTGTGATGGTGCGCACCAGGCGCGCGCTCTGGCCGACGCTCAACTCGTCGTAGGTCACGTTTTCCATCCACAGGGCGTCGTTGGCGTTGCTATTGCTGTTCATAGGCTCCAGGCTCCACAAGAGGGACAAAAAGAAGACGGCAGAAAAAAAGGGGGGTGGGTCAATCCATGGCGTGCACGCCGGCATCGACGTAGATCGTCTGCCCGGTCATGCCGCTGGCGGCGTCCATGCACAGGAAGGCGCTCAGCTGTGCGATCTCGTCGAGCGTGACCAGGCGCTGCAGCGGCGCCTTGGCCTCGGCCGTGGACATGAGGCTGTCGAAATGCGCAATGCCCGAGGCCGCACGCGTGAGGATCGGGCCGGGCGAGACGGCGTGCACGCGGATGTTCTTGCCGCCGAGTTCGAGCGACATGTAGCGCACGGTCGATTCCAGCGCCGCCTTCACCGGCCCCATCAGGCCGTAGTGCGGCACGACCTCGCCCGAGCCCAGATAGGTCATGGCCAGCATGGCGCCACCGCCTTGCATGTGCGGCGCGCACAGCCGGCCCAGTTCGGCAAAGCTGTGGCAGGAGACGCTGACGGCACGCGCGAAGCCTTCGCGCGAGCTGTCGATCACGTCGCCATGCAAGTCCGCCAGCGGCGCCCAGGCGATGGAGTGGATGACGAAGTCGAGCCGGCCCATTTTTTGCACTGCGCGGTCAACCACGGCCTGCAGCTGGCCCTCTTGCTCCACGTCGCATTCGAGCAGCTCGATATCGAGCGGCGCGGTGTGCGGCTCAACGAACTTGCGTGCTTTTTCATTCAGGCAGGTGGCCACCACCTGCGCGCCCAGGGAGCGCATCAGGCGCGCGCAGCCGAAGGCGATGCTGTTGTCGTTGGCGATACCCAGGATCAGGCCCTTTTTGCCGGCCAGGCTGAACAAGGTGTTGCTCATAAAACTCCAATCCAGAAAAAAGAAATTTAGTCGTCGATGCCGTCGAACAGCGGGCGCAAATCCATGCCCGGCGCCTGTGCGTCGTAGCCCTTGGCCAGCAGCCGGTCGTTGGCGGTGTGCAAGATGCTGCAGGCCGCCGCAGCGCCCACGCGCTCGCTGTGCGCCATGCGCGCCACCACCTCGTAGCGCAGCACCAGCAGCGCGCGCAGCTCGGCGCGCATCCGCGCCTCGCGCGTGCCGGCCTTGGCGCCGCTGCAGTTGGCGTCGCATTCGAGCGTCTGCTGGATGTCGGCCGCGCTGTGCAGCGGGATGCCCAGCGTGCGCGCCAGAAAGGCGATGCGCGCGCCCACGGCCTCAAAACCGTTGATGAGGCGGTTCAGGCGCCGCTGCGTGATGGCCTTGCTGGCGCCGTCCTGGGCAGTGGTGGAGGCTTTAGTCGGCATAGCGTGTCATGACGTAGGTTCCAGGGGCGTCGCACACCACGTGCTCGGCCGGGATGGGCTGGGCGGCCACGGGCTTGCCCGAGCGCGCCGTGACCCAGGTGTGCATCGCCTCCCACCAGGAGCCCTGCACCACCGGTGCCAGTTCTTTCCACTCCTCGGGATCGACCCAGCCG
>JAJTBK010000463.1 GCA_021286965.1 Comamonadaceae bacterium
ATGGCGCGCAGGTCCTCGATGCGCTGGCTGGCCTTGCGGCTCGCGGGGCGCGAGCCGATGTTGAGCTCGGCAATTTCGCGGATGGGCGTGGCATTGAAGAAGTAGTCGGTAAAGCCCGGCGTTTCGTACACCAGGGCGCGGTAGGCCGCCATGCTGTGCTGCGACAGCTGCTCGGCGGCCTGCAGGAAAGCGGGCGTGGCCGGCTTGGTGGGCTGCAAGAGCGTGGCTTCGAGCGTGGCGGCGACCAGGGTTTCGAGGTTGCGCCGGCCGATCTCGGGGTTGGCGTACTTGGAGGCGATGACCTCGCCCTGCTCCGTCAGGCGGATCTGCCCGCGCACCGTGCCCGGCGGCTGCGCCAGGATGGCCTGGTAGCTCGGGCCGCCGCCACGCCCCACGGTGCCGCCCCGGCCATGGAACATGCGCAGGCGCACGCCCGGCAGCTCGTCGAACAGCGCCACCAGCGCGATCTCGGCGCGGTACAGCTCCCAGTTGCTGGTGAAGATGCCGCCGTCCTTGTTGCTGTCGCTGTAGCCGAGCATGATGTCCTGCTCGCCGCCGCTGCGCCGCAGCATGTCGGCCACGCCCGGCAGGTCGTAGAAGGCGCGCATGATGGGCGCGGCGTTGCGCAGGTCGTCGATGGTCTCGAACAGCGGCACGACGATCAGGTCGGCCTGCGCATCCTCGCCCAGCTGGCCGTGCAGCAGGCCCACTTCCTTCTGCAGCAGCAGCACTTCGAGCAGGTCACTCACCGTTTCGGTGTGGCTGATGATGTAGTGGCGGATCGCCTCGTGGCCGTAGCGTGCGCGCAGCTGCTGCGCGGCTTCAAAAATGGCCAGCTCGCTGCACGTCAGCTGCGAATACTGCGCGCCAACGACGCGCAGCGGCCGCGCATCCTGCAGCAGGCGCAGCAGCAGGCTGCGCCGCGCCTCCTCGCCCAGGCTGGCATAGTCTTCTTCGACGCGCGCCGTCGCCAGCAGCTCGGCGATCACGGCCTCGTGCTGGTCCGAGCTTTGGCGCAGATCGACCGTTGCCAGGTGAAAACCAAACACCTCGACCGCCCGGATCAGCGGGTGCAGGCGCTGCGCCGCCAGCAGCCCGCCCTGGTGCGACTGCAGCGAATCTTCGATCACGCGCAGGTCGGCCAAAAAGGCCGCCGCATCGGGGTAAGGATTTTGCGGCGCCACCGCGTGGCGCGCGGCCTCGGTGCCGGTCAGCACCTTGAGCGTCGCCGCCAGGCGCGCGTACACCCCGGTCAGGGCGCGGCGGTAGGGCTCGTCCTGGCGGTGCGCGTTGCCGTCGGGCGAGCGTTCGGCCAGGGCCTGCATGGCCGGCCCGATGGGCACCAGGCGCGCCGACAGCGACAGCTCGCCGCCCAGGTAGTGCACCTGCGTCAGGTAGTGGCGCAGGGCGACGCTGGCCTGGCGCGTGAGCGCCAGCTGCAAGGTGTCGGCAGTCACATTCGGGTTGCCGTCGCGGTCGCCGCCAATCCACTGCCCCATACGCAAAAAGCTGTGCACCGGTGCGCCGCCGAGTTCCTGCTCCAGCGCGGCGTAGATTTTGGGAATCTCGCCCAGGAAGGTGGCCTCGTAGTACGACAGCGCGTTCTCGATCTCGTCGGCCACGGTGAGCTTGGAGTAGCGCAGCAGGCGCGTCTGCCACAGCTGCAGCACGCGGGTGTAGAGCTGGGCCTCGTTGTGCGCCAGCTCGCGCGGCGTGAGGGCGTCGCGCGCGCTGTTGTAGAGCTGGGCGCGCTCGGCAATGGCGTCGCGCTCGGCCAGCAGCTGGGCGATGTCGCGCTCGGCCACCAAAATGCTCTGGCGTTGCACCTCGGTCGGGTGCGCCGTCAGCACCGGGGCGACGTAGCTCTGCGCCAGCGCCTGCACCACCTGCTCGGGGGCAATGCCGGCCCAGCGCAGGCGCGAGAGCGCCACCTCGATGCTGCCCTCTTGCTGGCTGCCCAGGCGCTCGTGCACCACGCGGCGGCGGATGTGATGGCGGTCCTCGGCCAGGTTGGCCAGGTGGGAAAAATAAGTGAAGGCGCGGATCACGCTCACCGTCTGGTCGGCGCTCAGGCCCTTGAGCAGCTTTTTCAGCGCCTTGTCGGCCTCCTGGTCGGCATCGCGGCGAAACGCCACCGACAGCTGGCGCACCTGCTCGACCAGGGCAAAGGCGGCCTCGCCTTCTTGCGCGCGGATCACGTCGCCCAGAATGCGCCCGAGCAGGCGGATGTCCTGGATCAGCGGCAAGTCCTTGTCGCTCTTGCGCGGCGACGCCTCGGGGGCGGGAGCAGCGCTCTCGGGAGGGGTGGCTCGGGCCATGGTCTGCAGTCTCCTGTTAGGGGTTTTCACCATGCTAGCATCCTCTTTTGGCCTCGCTGCCCAGCGCCTCCATGAAAGTTTTTGCATGAACCAAGCCGCCGCCCCCTCGCCCGCCCTGCCCATCGTCATCGCCACGCGCGAAAGCCGCCTCGCCCTGTGGCAGGCCGAGCACGTCAAGGCGCTGCTGCAGGCGCGCGGGCACCACGTCACCCTGCTGGGCATGACGACCCAGGGGGATCAGATTCTGGATCGCTCGCTCTCCAAGGTCGGTGGCAAGGGCCTGTTCGTGAAAGAGCTGGAAGTGGCCCTGGAAGAAGGCCGCGCCGACATCGCCGTGCACTCGCTCAAGGACGTGCCCATGGAGCTGCCCGAAGGCTTCGCCCTGGCCTGCGTGATGGAGCGCGAGGATCCGCGCGACGCCTTCGTCTCGCCGCGCTACGCCAGCCTGGACGCGCTGCCCCAGGGCGCGGTGGTCGGCACCTCCAGCCTGCGCCGCCAGGTGCTGCTGCAAGCGCTGCGCCCGGACCTGAAGATCGAGCCGCTGCGCGGCAACCTGGACACACGCCTGCGCAAGCTCGACGAGGGCCAGTACGACGCCATCG
>JAJTBK010000398.1 GCA_021286965.1 Comamonadaceae bacterium
GCGCGCGCCTGGCCATGGGCTGCAACCTGGCGGCGTTCTTCACCGGCATTCCGCAGTTCTCGCTGCACGCCTGGTTTTTTGCCATTGCCACCGCCATTGGCTCGCTCGCCGGCGCCAAGGTGAGCCTGCTGCCCATGTTCCGCATTGCGGTGCAGCTGCAAAAAGTCTCCAGCGCCCAGCCCCTGGCGCAGCACGCGGCGCAGGCACGCAACCGTTTCCGGCTGGGGATGCTGATTTTTGCCGCCTTCGTCGTCTGGGCCGTGGCCAAGACCTTCGATGCGCCCAAGCTCGGTTTTGCCGCACTCTTTGGCCTGGCCTTTGGTCTCATCATCGAGCGCGCCCAGGTGTGCTTCACCTCGGCGTTCCGCGATCTGTGGATCACCGGGCGCACGCAGATGGCCAAGGCCATCATCGCCGGCATGGCGGTGGGCACCATCGGCGTGTACAGCTACGTGCAGCTGGGGCTGGACCCGAAGATTTTCTGGGCCGGGCCGAACGCCGTCATCGGCGGCCTGCTGTTCGGCTTTGGCATCGTGCTGGCCGGCGGCTGCGAGACGGGCTGGATGTACCGCGCCGTGGAGGGCCAGGTGCATTTCTGGATCGTCGGCCTGGGCAACGTGATCGGCTCCACGCTGCTGGCGCTGGTGTGGGACGACCTGGCGCCGGTCATTGCCGTCAACTTTGACAAGGTGAACCTGCTCAAGGTGCTGGGCCCGCAGGGCGGCCTGTGGGCCACCTACGCCATGCTGGCGGTATCGCTGCTGCTCGTGCTGTGGTGGGAGCGCCATTTCTTTGCGCGCAAGGCCGCGCAACAATCCACCGCCCTGCAAACCGCCTGAACCGAAAGCCACGCCATGAAACCCAAGAGCTATACCCCCGACTTCCGCCTCGACATGGTGGGCGAGCCCTGCCCCTACCCGGCCGTGGCCACGCTCGAAGCCATGCCCCAATTACAGCCAGGGCAAATCCTGGAGGTGGTGTCCGACTGCCCGCAGTCGATCAACAACATTCCGCTGGACGCCAAGAACCACGGCTATGAGGTGCTGGAGATCCAGCAGGACGGGCCGACGATTCGCTACCTGATCCGCCGCTAAACGCTGAAGGACACCGCCATGCAAAGCATTTTGATCATCGTCCACGCCGCGCCCTACGGCAGCGAGCGCTGCCTCTCGGCCCTGCGCCTGGCCACGGCCCTGGCCGCACGCGAAGACAAGCCCCAGCTGCGGCTGTTCTTGATGTCCGACGCCACCGTGGCCGGCCTGGCGCAGCAGAACGACGGCGCGGGCAACGCCATCCCCACGCTGCTGGCGCAGCTGGCTGAGAGTGGCGTGCCCATGAAGCTGTGCCGCACCTGCGCGCTGGCGCGCGGCATTGCCGAGCTGGCGCTGCTGCCCGGCGTCACCATCGGCACCTTGCCCGAACTGGCCCAGTGGACCGTGGAAGCGGACAAGGTGCTGACGTTCTAAATCACCCTTCCTGGCGCCGCGCCGCGCTGCTGGCCACGGCCAGGGCCGTCATGTTGAGCACGCGGCGCACGGTGGCCGCAGGCGTCAGGATGTAGGCCGTGCCGGCGGTGCCCATGAGGATGGGGCCGACGGTGACGCCGCCGCTGGTGGTGGTCTTGAGCACGTTGTAGAGGATGTTGGCCGAATCGATGTTCGGGCAGATCAGCAGGTTGGCCGAGCCGGAGAGGGTCGAGTCGCCCAGGTAGGTTTCGCGGATGCGCGGCTCGAGCGCAGCGTCGCCGTGCAGCTCGCCGTCGCACTCGATCTCGGGGTGGCGGGCGACGAAGAGATCGCGCGCCGCGCGCATCTTGCGCGCCGAGGCGCTCTTGGACGAGCCAAAGCTCGAATGCGACAGGAAAGCCACCTTGGGCGGCAGGCCAAAGCGGCGCACTTCCTGCACCGAGGCCCAGGCGATGTCGGCCAGCTCCTCAGCGCTGGGGTCTTCGTTGACGTAGGTGTCGGCAATGAACAGCGGGCCGTGGCTGCTGGTCATGAGGGCATTGAGGGCCGCGTACTGCGCCACGCCCAGCGCATGGCCGAGGATGTGGTGGATGCGCTCCAGGTGCGTGTCGTAGGTGCCCACCAGGCCGCAGATCATGGCGTCGGCGTCGCCGAGCTTCACCATCAAGGAGGCAATGATGGTGTTCGAGCGCCGCACCGCCGCCTTCGCCACCTCGGCAGTGGCGCCGTCGCGCTTCATGATCTGGTGGTAGGTCTCCCAGTACTGGCGAAAGCGCGGGTCGTCCGAGGGGTCGCACACCTGCACGTCCTTGCCCGGCACCATGCGCAGGCCGGCCTTGGCAATGCGCGCGGCAATCACTGCCGGGCGGCCAATCAGGATGGGCTGGGCGATGTGGTCGTCGATGGCGATCTGCGCGGCGCGCAGGGCGCGCTCGTCCTCGCCGTCGGCAAAGGCAACGCGCTTGTGCGCCTCGGGCTGGGCCTTGGCGGCGTTGATCACCGGGCGCATCAACATGCCGGTGTGGTAGACGTAGCGCGTGAGGTGCTCCTTGTACGCCTCCATGTCGGTGATGGGGCGCTGCGCCACGCCCGAGTCCATCGCCGCCTGCGCCACGGCCGGGGCGATTTTCAGGATCAGGCGCGAGTCGAATGGCGTCGGGATGAGGTAATCCGGCCCAAAGGCCAGCTCCTTGCCGGCGTAGGCGGCGGCCACTTCCTCGCTGATGTTTTCCTTGGCCAGGGCGGCAATCTGGCGCACACAGGCGAGCTTCATGGCCTCGGTGATCTTGGTGGCGCCGCAGTCGAGCGCCCCCCGGAAGATGTACGGGAAGCACAGGACGTTGTTGACCTGGTTCGGGTAGTCCGAACGGCCCGTGGCGATGATGCAATCCGGGCGCACGGCCTTGGCGAGCTCGGGGCGAATCTCCGGCTCGGGGTTGGCCAGCGCCAGGATGATGGGCTGGCTGGCCATGGTCTTGACCATCTCCGCCGTGAGCACGCCGGGGGCCGAGCAGCCCAGGAACACGTCGGCGCCGGCCACGGCGTCGGCCAGGGTGCGGGCCTCGGTTTTTTGCGCGTACTGCGCCTTGGAGGCGTCAAAGCCACCGGGGCGGCCTTCGTAGATCACGCCCTTGGAGTCCACCATGAAGACGTTTTCGCGCTTCACCCCCAGGCCCACCATCACGCCCACGCAGGCAATCGCCGCCGCACCGGCGCCCGACACCGCCACCTTGACGCTGCCAATGTCCTTGCCCACCAGCTCCAGGCCGTTGAGCAGCGCGGCGCTGGAGATGATGGCCGTGCCGTGCTGGTCGTCATGGAACACCGGGATGTTCATGCGCTTGGACAGCTCGCGCTCGAT
>JAJTBK010000399.1 GCA_021286965.1 Comamonadaceae bacterium
ACCCACACCTCTACAATGCGCCCACCTGCGCTGTGCAGGTCACTCAGGAGAGCAACGATGAACGAACGGGTCACCACCCTCCCCTCTGCGGACTATGGCTACGGCATTTCGCAGGAGCAGCGCCACAAGGTGCTGCGCAACACCTACTGGCTGCTGGCGCTGAGCCTGCTGCCCACCGTGCTGGGCGCCTGGATTGGCGTTGCCACGGGCATCACCCAAGCGCTGCGCGGCGGCGTGGGGCTGATCGTCTTCCTGGGCGGCGCCTTCGGCTTCATGTACGCCATCGAGAAGACCAAGCACTCGGCCGCTGGTGTGCCGGTGCTGCTGGGCTTTACCTTCTTCATGGGCCTGATGCTCTCGCGCCTGATCGGCATGGTGCTGGGCTTCAAGAACGGCTCCGATCTCATCATGACGGCTTTCGCCGGCACGGCAGGCGTGTTCTTTGTCATGGCCAGCCTGGCCACGGTCATCAAGCGCGACCTCTCGGGCATGGGCAAGTGGCTGTTCGTGGGCGCCATGGTGCTGATGGTCGGCTCCATCATCAACGTGTTCGTGGGTTCGTCGGCGGGCATGATGGCCATCTCGGTCGCAGCCATCGGCATCTTCAGCGCCTACATGCTGTACGACCTGAAGCAGATCATGGATGGCGGCGAAACCAACTACATCAGCGCCACGCTGGCGCTGTACCTGGACCTATTCAACGTGTTCCAGAGCCTGCTGGCTCTGCTGGGCATCATGGGTGGCGAACGCGAATAAACGCCGCCCGCCCCGCGCCAAGGCCCCGACCCGGGGCCTTTTTTGTGCCCGGCGCATCCCCCAACCCTCAAACCCAGGGCGCGGCTGCCGATAATGGGGGCAGAACCCCGCTGAAAGCCCTTCCGACATGCGTCTTCGCGCTCTCTCTGCCACCGCCCTGGCCCTGTTGCTGGCCGGATGCGACCAGTTGGCCGCCATTCCCGGCATGGGGCCGGACCCACGCATTGCCCAGCGCGAGGAAGAAGCCAAGGCCATCGGCGGCGCATGCCGCCATGCCCTGCGCGGCCCGGAGGACTGCTACGCGCTGAACCCCAAGGCCAGCAAGTCCGCCATCTTTGCGGGCTGGAAGGAAATGGACCAGTACATGCGCGAGAACAAGATCGAAGGCAGCCCTTCGGTCATTGCCCCCGCCGCATCCAAGCCCGCGGCCGCGGAAAAACGCGAAGCCAGCGCCGAGAAGTAATCACCCGCGCTCAAAAACGGCCATGCTTTCAACGTGTGCCGTGTGCGGGAACATGTTGACCACCCCCGCCGCCGTGCAGCGGTAGCCCGCCTGGTGTACCAGCAGGCCCGCATCGCGCGCCAGCGTGGCGGGGTTGCAGCTCACATAGACGATGCGCTGCGGCGGCGTCCAGTGCTGCGCGGCGGCCGGCAGCACGGGTGCACCTTCGGCCCCACGCCGCGCCTGTTCGATGTCGGCCAGCGCCTTGGACAGGGCAAACGCACCCTCGCGCGGCGGATCGACCAGCCATTTGTCCGCCTGGCCGTCGGCCACCAGCATCTCGGGGGTCATCTCAAACAGGTTGCGCGCTACAAATTTTGTAGCTACCAGCGCTTTATGGGCGGGCGCTAGAGCCTTGTTTTTCTCATAGTTTTCACGCGAGCGGGCGACCAAGGTCTCGCTGCCTTCAATGCCCAGCACCTCGCGCGCCTGGGTGGCCAGCGGCAGCGTGAAGTTGCCCAGGCCGCAAAACCAGTCGATAACGCGCTCGTGGGACCGCACCTCCAGCAGGCGCAGCGCACGCGAGACCAGCACGCGGTTGATGTGCGGGTTGACCTGCGTGAAATCGGTGGGCCGAAACGGCA
>JAJTBK010000401.1 GCA_021286965.1 Comamonadaceae bacterium
TCGAGCTTGGTGATGGCGATGGTGCCCTGGGTCAACCCGAGCAGGGCCAGCACCGCCAGGTGCTCGCGCGTTTGCGGCATCACGCCATCGTCGGCGGCGACGATGAGCAGCGCGTGCGCAATGCCCGTGGCCCCGGCCAGCATGGTGTGCAGCAGGCGTTCGTGTCCGGGCATATCGACGAAGCCCACCGTCGCCTGTTCCGGCGGGTGCAGGTAGGCGTAGCCCAGCTCGATGGAGATGCCCCGGCGCTTTTCCTCGGGCAGGCGGTCGGTCTCGACGCCGGTGAGGGTGCGTACCAGCGCAGTCTTGCCGTGGTCGATGTGGCCGGCAGTGCCGATGATCATGGGTTTGCTCTTAATTAAATAGCTGCTTGCGCTTGTCTGGTAAGCGCTGGCGGCCGGTTTTTATCTGCATTCATGGCGCCAGCGCCAGCATGGCAAAGCCCGTCAGGCTGTGCCCGATGGTGGCGTGGCCGTGGCTGGGGGCTGCGCGCCTTGCAGGGCGGCAGACAGGGCGCCGAGCTGCGCCGTGAACGGCGCCATGTCGGCCGCCTCCAGGCAGCGCAGATCGAGCCACAGCGCGTCGCTGGCAATGCGCCCGATCACCGGGCGCGGCAGGCTGCGCAGCGCGCCTTCGAGCTGCGCCAGCGCCCGCCCCGGGCGCTTGCCGTCTGCCGGCGCCAGGGCCAGGCCCCAGCTCGGGAGCTGGTCGATGGGCATGGCGCCGCTGCCAATCTGGCTGAACACCGGCGCGCTGCGCACGCTCCAGCGCGCGCCCAGCGCCGCCTGCAGCAGCGGCAGCAGGGCCTGGGCCTGGGTGTGCATCTCGGCCTGGGCGCGGGTGAACAGGCGCAGCGTCGTCAGCTGCGCCGGCAGGTGCTCGGGCGTGAGGTACAGGCGCAGCACGGGTTCGAGCGCGGCCAGGGTCAGCTTGCCCACGCGCAGGGCGCGCTTGAGCGGGTTTTTCTTGATCTTGGCGATCAGGTCTTTGCGCCCGACGATGAGCCCGGCCTGCGGGCCGCCCAGCAGCTTGTCGCCGCTGAAGGTGATGATGTCGGCCCCGGCGGCGACCACGTCGCGCACCGTGGGCTCGTGCGGCAGGCCCCACTGCGCCAGATCGACCAGGGTGCCGCTGCCCAGATCGACCAGCAGCGGCAGGCCGCGCGCGTGGGCGATGCCTGCCACCTCGCCCTCGGACACGCTTTTGGTAAAGCCGGTGACGGCGTAGTTGCTGCAATGCACCTTCATCAAGAGCGCGGTGCGCGCGGTGATGGCCTCCTGGTAGTCCTTGGCGTGGGTGCGGTTGGTGGTGCCGACTTCGACCAGCTTGGCGCCGGCGCGGGCCATGATGTCGGGGATGCGAAAGGCGCCGCCGATCTCGACGAGTTCGCCGCGCGAGACGATGGCTTCCTTGCGCGCCGCCAGGGCGTTGAGGGTGAGCAGCACGGCGGCGGCGTTGTTGTTGACGACGGTGGCGGCCTCGGCGCCGGTGAGCTCGCACAGCAGGTCGTTCACCAGGTCGTCGCGGTCGCCGCGCCCGCCGGTGGCGAGGTCGAATTCGAGGTTCGCCGGGGCGCTCATGGCCTGCACCACGGCCTGCACGGCGGCCTCGGGCAGCAGGGCGCGGCCCAGGTTGGTGTGCAGCACCGTGCCGGTGAGGTTGAACACGGCCGTGAGGCGCGGCGCAAAGCGCTGCGCCAGCAGGGCCTGCACCTGCGGTGCGATGGCCTCGGGCGTGAGCTGCGCAGCGCTCAGCGCCCCGGCCAGGGTGGCGGGGCGCAGGGCGTCGAGCTGCTGGCGCACGGCGGCGGTGGTGGCGCTGGCGCCGTACTGCGCCGCCAGGGCGCGCACGCTGGGCTGGCCCAGCACCTTATCGACGCTGGGCAGGCGGGCGGCGGCGCTCATGGCGTCACAGTGCTGGGGGCTGCGCTCTCTGCCTCCGCCATGGGCAGCAGCGGGTTCAGGCTGGCGCGGGCGTAGGGTGTCTCGGCCATGAGCAGATCCAGCATCAGGCTGGCAAGGTCGTCGGCCAGGGGCTCGGCCAGGGGGTCTTTGTCCTGGTGGGCGATCTTGCGGTAGTGGTGGCACTGGTCGCAGGTCTCTGCCAGCACGCTCTCGTCCGTGCCGCTGGCGCCCTCCAGGCCCTGGTAGTGCACGCCTTCGGTCGATTCGCAGTGGCTGCACTTGACGCGCACCATGTGCCACTCGGTGGCGCAGGTGCCGCAGTGCAGAAAGCGCAGCCCGTCTGCGCGAGCGCCGATGCGCTGCACGCTGGCCACGGGGGCGCTGGCGCATACCGGGCAGACGGTGGCCGGGTCGGTGTAGGGGATGTCGCGCTCTTGCAGGCGGCTGGCGCGGTCGGCAAACACCACCTGCAGCGCGGCCATGGCGATGGGGGCGGCGGCGAGGTCGCCGGGTTCGGTCAGCAGGCCCAGCAGCACGCGCCGCGCCAGGGCTTGACGCGCTTCAAAATTCATAGCTGCTAGCGCACTCAGGACGGGCGCTAGAGCCAGATTTTCTTCATTTTTGAGGGCGGCCAGCAACTGGTCGAGCACGCCTTGCCACTCGGGCGGGATGTGCTCGGCAGCGGGCAGCAGCGGCATCGAATGCTCTTGCGCGCGTGCGATCAGGGCCGGCTCGGGCGCGGCGGTCTGCACCGTGCCTGCCGCCTGCTGCTGGGCGCGCACCAGGCGGGCGAGGAACTGCAGGTACTCGCCAATCGGGTGGCCCTGGGCCTTTTGCGCCAGGCGCGCGGCGCGCTCGGCAAACAGGCTGGCGGGCTGGGGCA
Source organism: Comamonadaceae bacterium (assembly GCA_021286965.1). Taxonomy (GTDB): domain Bacteria; phylum Pseudomonadota; class Gammaproteobacteria; order Burkholderiales; family Burkholderiaceae_C; genus Paenacidovorax. The sequence goes on from JAJTBK010000401.1 coordinate 2,788, forward strand.
GGCGGATGCGCGGCGGCTGGGTGTGGTCCAGGGCTTCGATGTCGCCGGGTTGGAGGATGCGTTGCATGGGAGGGCAGGGGCTACATAAAAAAACTGCCACCGGGGCAGGCGTGCGACCGGCGGCAGGCGGGTGGGGCGAGGGTAGCGGTTAGCGGTTATCCCCGGTGACCTTGCGGTACCAGCCCCGGTGGTGCTGCTTGGCCCAGGCGCGGGTGACGGTGCCGTACATCATGGCGCGGATGGTGCCGCGCGTCCAAATGGCGGCGTAGACGTGCATGATGATGAGGCCGATCATGCCCACGGCGGCGCCGGCGTGCACGAGCGAACCCAGGCGTGCCAGGGCGATGGGCGGCGTCCACCAGGCGCGCCACATGAGAACGCCCGAGCAGGTCAGCGCTACCATGCACAGCACCAGGGCCCAGAACAGGACTTTCTGGCCGCCGTTGTACTTGCCCTGTTCGGGCATGTCGTGGTCGTTGCCGTCGATCATCTTGTTGACGTTTTTGAGCCACTCCTTGTCGCGCGCCTCAATGATGTTCAGGCGCCAGAAGCGAAAGAACATGCTCACGAACGACAGCGCCATGACGACGCCGATGTACGGGTGCAGGATGCGCGTCCAGGGCCCGCCGCCAAAGAGCTGCGTGAGTGGGAACAGCGCTGGGTGAAAAAACGCCAGGCCCGAGAGCGCGAGCAGGATGAAGCAGATGCCCACCAACCAGTGGTTGGCGCGCTCGCTGGCGTTGTAGCGCTGCAGGTCGCGGGGGTTGCGTCTCATGGCTGGCCCTCCTTTTCGGCTTGGCGGTCTTGCTCTTCCATCTCTTTTTCCAGCTCCCTGGAAACGTCGTTGGGGCCTTTGGTGATGTAGTGGAACAGCCCACCGAGCGCGGCAGCGCCGAGCGCGGCCATGGCCAGCGGCTTGGAGACGCCCTTCCACAGGCGCACGGCGTTGCTCACCTGCGGGTCGGCGGGCAGGCCGCTGTAGAGCTGCGGCTGGTCGGCGTGGTGCAGCACGTACATGACGTGCGTGCCGCCCACGCCCGCCGGGTTGTACAGCCCGGCCTGGGCGTAGCCGCGTTCCTTGAGGTCGGTGATGCGCGTCTCGGCGTGGTCGAGCATGGCCTTCTTGGTGCCAAAGACGATGGCGCCGGTGGGGCAGGTCTTGACGCAGGCGGGCTCCTGGCCGACGGCGACGCGGTCCGAGCACAGCGTGCACTTATAGGCTTTTTGATCCTTTTGCGAGATGCGCGGCACGTTGAACGGGCAGCCGGTGACGCAGTAGCCGCAGCCGATGCACTTCTCCTCATGGAAGTCCACGATGCCGTTGGCGTACTGCACGATGGCGCCGGGCGAGGGGCAGGCTTTCAAGCAGCCCGGGTCCTCGCAGTGCATACAGCCGTCCTTGCGGATCAGCCATTCGAGGTTGCCGGTCTGCTCGTTGTCGTGCTCGTGGTAGCGCATGACGGTCCACGAGTTGGCGCTCAGGTCGTTGGGGTTGGCGTAGGTGCCGTGGTTGGTACCGGGCTCCTGGCGCAACTCGTTCCATTCCTGGCAGGCCGTCTGGCAGGCTTTGCAGCCGATGCACTTGGAGACGTCGATCAGCTTGGCGACTTCGCCGGCCGGGGCCGAGCGCGCCTGCGGCGCAGGCGTGGTCGTGGCCGACAGGCGCTTGATATCGAGGGATTGCAATGACATCGTGTACGCCTTTCCTTATGCCTTCTCGACCTTCACGAGGAAGGACTTGAACTCCGGCGTGTTGGTGTTGCCGTCGCCCACAAACGGCGTGAGCGTGTTCGCCAGGTAGCCCGGCTTGGTCACGCCCTTGAAGCCCCAGTGGATGGGGATGCCGACGTGGTGGATGGGCCGGCCCTCGATCTGCATCGGCTTGATGCGCTTGGTGACCACCGCCACGGCCTTGATGGTGCCGCGCTTGGAGCTGACTTTGACCCGGTCGCCCGCCACGATGCCAATCTCCTTGGCCAGGGCCTCGCCGATCTCGACGAACTGCTCGGGCTGGGTGGTGGCGTTGAGCAGCGAGTGCTTGGTCCAGTAGTGGAAATGCTCCGTCAGGCGGTACGTGGTGCCGACATGCGGGTAGTCCTTGGCGCTGCCAAATGTTTCCCAGATGTGCTTGAACACGCGCGCCGCCGGCGACGAGGTCGCCTTCGGGTTGTCTGGGTACATCGGGTTGTAGCCCAGCGGCGTGTCGAACGGCTCGTAGTGCGTGGGGAAGGGCCCTTCGTTCAGGCCCTTGCGCGCAAAGAAGCGCGCCACGCCCTCGGGCGTCATGATGAACGGCCCGGCGCCGGTCTCGGGGGCCAGCGTCAGCCCCATGTCGGGCACGTCGGCGCCGCCCCAGCTCTTGCCGTTCCACTCCACCAGCTTGCGCCGGGGGTTGAAAGCCTTGCCCTGCACGTCGGCCGAGGCACGGTTGTAGAGCACGCGGCGGTTGGCCGGCCAGGCCCAGGCCCAGTTCAGCGTATTGCCGATGCCGGTGGGGTCGGAGTTGTCGCGCCGCGCCATCTGGTTGCCCGCCTGCGTCCAGGCGCCGGCGTAGATCCAGCAGCCGCTGGCGGTGGAGCCGTCGTCGCGCAGCTCGCCAAAGCCGCTGACCTGCTGGCCCGCCGGGCGCAGCACCTTGGTCGGGTCCTTGGGGTCGAGCAGATCGACCAAAGCCTTGCCGTTGTACTCCTTGGCGATTTCTTCCGAGCTCGGGTGCTCGGCCTCGGAGTATTTCCAGTCCAGGTTCACGATGGGGTCGGGGAAGGCGCCGCCGTCCTTCTCGTACAAGGCTTTGAGGCGGTGGTGCAGCGCAGCCATGATGGCAACGTCGGTCTTGGCCTCACCCGGGGGCTCGGCCGCCTTCCAGTGCCACTGCAGCACGCGCGAGGAGCTGACGACGGCGCCCTCTTCCTCGGCAAAGCAGGTGGTGGGCAG
>JAJTBK010000483.1 GCA_021286965.1 Comamonadaceae bacterium
AACAAGAGCAAAATCCGGCGCCAAGGCTTACCAGGTAAGCGCTGGCAGCTCTCATTTTCATAACATCAGGGAATCCGCCATGCTCGACAAGCACTACCTCACGCCGCTGTTCTCGCCCAGCACCATCGCCGTGCTGGCCGGACAGCCCGACGCGCCCGAGACGCTCACGCCGCAGGCGGCGGCGCTGCACCAGGCGCTGCGGGCGCAGCGCTACGGCGGGCAACTGGTGTTTCTCGACCTGCAGGGCACCAGCGGCACGCTGCAAGACCTGCAGCACACGCGCGCCGACCTGGCCCTCATCGCCCTGCCGCCGGCCGAGCTGGAGGCGGCGCTGCAAGTGGCCGGCCACCTGCACTGCCGCAGCGCCATGATCGTCAGCAGCGGCGTCGATGCCGCACTGGCGGCGCAGCTGCAGCGCATCGCGCGGCGCGAGGGCCTGCACCTGCTGGGCCCGAACTCGCTCGGGATGCAGCGCCCGGCGCTGCAGCTCAACGCCAGCTGCTTCGGCCCGCTGGTGCGCCCGGGGCAGATGGCGCTGGTGAGCCAGTCGGGCTCGCTCACCGCCGCCATGCTCGACTGGGCCAACGGCAACGGCGTGGGTTTTTCCAGCGTCATCTCGCTCGGGCCGCACACCAGCATCGGGCTGACCGAGGCGCTCGACTTTCTCGCCTGCGACCCGCACACGCACAGCATCGCGCTGTGCATGGAGGGCATCAGCAATGCGCGCCGCTTCATGAGCGCGCTGCGCTCGGCGGCCTACTCCAAGCCGGTGGTGGTGCTCAAGTCGGGCCGGCGCCCGGCGGGCAGCGCAGCGGCGCTCACGCACAGCGCCGCCATCGTCGGCAGCGACGACGTGTTTGACGCCGTGCTGCGCCGCGCCGGCGCGGTGCGCGTGCGCAGCTTCGTCGAGCTGTTCTCGGCCACCAAATGCCTGGCCTCGCGCTACCGCCCGGTGGGCCGGCGCCTGGCGGTGGTGACCAACGGCGGCGGCGCCGGCGTGCTCGCCGCCGACGCCGCCAACGACCTGCACCTGGAGCTGGGCCTGCTGCCCGAGGCTGCGCGCACGCAGCTGGCGCCGCAGCTGCCGGCGCAGGCGACGCTGACCGAGCTCATCGACCTGTCCGAGGATGCCGAGCCCGCGCACTACCAGGCCGCACTCCACGCCGCGCTTGCCGAACGCCAGATCGATGGCGTGCTGGCGCTGTACTCGCCCAAGACCGACAAGGACGCCAACGCCATCGCCAGCGCCGTCGCCGAGGCGAAGAAGGACGCCGACAAGCCCATGCTCTCGTGCTGGCTGGGCGACGCCACGGTGGGCGAGGCGCGCGCCCTGCTGCGCGCCGCCGGCATCCCCACCTTTCGCACGCCCGAGGCGGCGGTGGGCGCCTTTGGCAGCATCGCCAACTACCACCAGAACCAGCAGCTGCTGCAGCAGACGCCGCCGTCGCTGGCCACCAGCCTGGCGCAGCCCGACATCGAGGGCGCGCGCCTGGTGATCGAGGGCGTGCTCGCCGAGCGGCGCAGCGTGCTCTCCGAGATGGAATCGAAAACGCTGCTGGCGGCGTTCCACATCCCGGTCACGCGCACGCTGCTGGCGCGCACCGGCACCGAGGCCATGATGATCGCCACGCAGCTGGGCTTTCCGGTGGCGCTGAAGATCGACTCGCCCGACATCACGCACAAGAGCGACGTCGGCGGCGTCATGCTCAACCTGCACAACGCCACCAGCGTGCGCGACGCCTACGAGGCCATGGTGCAGCGCGTGGCGCACGCCGCGCCGCAGGCGCGCATCCACGGCGTGACGGTGCAGCCCATGGCCAGCGCGCAGCGCGGGCGCGAAGTCTGCATCGGCCTGGTGCGCGACAACCCCTTTGGCCCCGTCATCACCTTTGGCGCCGGCGGCACCATGATCGAGCTCATCGGCGACCGCGCCATGGAGCTGCCGCCGCTCAACCAATTCCTGGCGCGCCGCCTGATCGAGCGCTCGCGCGTGGCGCAGACCCTGGGGGCCTGGCGCGGCGCCAGCAGCGTCGATTGGAGCGCGCTCGAACAGGTGCTGCTGCGCGTCTCGGAAATGGCCTGCGCCCTGCCGCAGCTGCGCGAGATGGACATCAACCCGCTGATCGTCGATGCCCAGGGCACGGTGGCGGTCGATGCGCGCATCGTCGTCAGCGAAGTCAGCAGCAGCGGCGCCAGCGCCCAGGGCGCCTACGGCCACCTGGCCATCATGCCCTACCCCGCGCGCCTGGAGCAGACCTGGCCGCTGCGCGGCGGCGGCGACTACCTGGTGCGCCCGATCCGCCCGGACGACGCGCAGATGCTGCAGCAGCTGGTGCGCAACCTCTCGCCCGAGAGCCGCTACATGCGCTTTGCCTCGCGCCTGACGGAGCTCACGCCCTCCATGCTGGCGCGCTTTACGCTCATGGACTACGACCGCGACATGGCCCTGGTGGCCGTGCAGCGCACGCGCAGCACCGACGAGGACGGCGCCGAGCACTGGAGCGAGCGCCTGCTGGGCGTCTCGCGCTACGCCATCAACCCCGACCCCAGCAGCTGCGAATTCGCCCTGCTGGTGGCCGACGAGTTTGCCGGCCAGGGCCTGGGCGCGCGCCTGATGTACAGCATCATGGACGTGGCGCGCGAGCGCGGCCTGGCCGAAATCCAGGGCCTGGTGCTGGCCGAGAACAGCAAGATGCTCAAGCTCATGCGCCGCCTGGGCTTTAGCGTGCGCGCCTACCCCGAGGAGCCCGAGTTCAAGCTCGTGGCGCACCCGCTGTGAACCGGCACCTGCCGCGCTGGGCGGCAGCCATCGCCGTCTGCGCCGCGCTCGCCTGCGCCAGCGCCGCCCTGCCCGGCGCGCCGGCGCAGACCCTGCTCAAGCCCCTGCCGCTCACGATTGCTATTGTTTGGATAGCTACTAGCGCACGCCTGGTAAGCGCTAGCGGCCAATTCGACCCCAAAGCCCAGGGCCTGCTGCTGCTCGCCCTGGTGGGCTCGCTGGCGGGGGATTTGTTCTTGCTGCGCGAAGACTGGTTTGTGCCCGGCCTGGCGAGCTTCTTGGTGGCGCACCTGGCCTACATCGCCCTGTTTGCACGCGGCCAGCGCTGGCTCGCCTGGCGCGGCGCACTCGCCGCCACGCTGGCCCTGGGCGGCGCCATGTACGCCCTGCTGTGGCAGGCCCATTTGCCGGCGCCGCTGCGCCTGCCGGTGGCGGTGTACGTCACGGCCATCGCTCTGATGGCGGCGCAGGCGCTCTCGCGCGCGCGCGAACGCGGCGACCGTGCCAGCCGCGCCGTCGCCCTGGGCGCCTGCATCTTCCTGTGCAGCGACGCCATCTTGGCCACCAACCGCTTCGTTGCCGCGCTGCCGCTGGCGCAGCTGTGGGTGCTGCTGACCTACTACGGCGCGCAGCTGCTCATCGCCTGCGGCATGGTGGCGGGCGCCGGCGCGATAGCCCCGCAGCCGCGCCCACCCCAGGCCATTGGGTAACATTGCCGCCCCCCGCGCGGCGCCTGTGCGCAGTTGCGTGCGCGCTTCTTGCCTTGGTTTTTGCCCATGAACACACCCCCGTCCTTTCTCAGCCGCGTGGCCATCGCCATCGGCAGCTTTTTCGCCATCCTGGGCAACGCGCCCCTGGCCGCCCAGGTCAGCCGCCTGCGCGCCGGCGAGCCGCTGGCCGCCGACGTGCCCCCGCGTGAAGTGCGCGTGGAGGTGCCGGTAGAGAAAATCGTCGAAACCCGCATCGAGGTGCCGGTGGAGAAGGTGGTGGAGAAAATCGTCGAGCGCCGCATCGAAGACACCCGCCCCACCGCCGCCCTGCAGCTGCTCGGGCTGCTGCAGCGCCAGGCGCGCTTCGTCGATTTCGTGCAGGAAGACGTGGCCGCGTACAGCGACGCCGAGATCGGCGCCGCCGCGCGCGTGGTGCACGCCGGCTGCCGCCAGGTGCTGCACAGCCATTTCACGCTCGCACCCGTGCGCGCCGAGGCCGAAGGCAGCCGCATCACGCTCGCGCCGGGCTTTGACGCCAGCGCCGTGCGCGTCAGCGGCAACGTGCTTGGCCAGCCGCCGTTTACCGGCACCCTGGCGCACCGGGGCTGGCAGGCCACCGAGGTGCGCCTGCCAGAACTCACCGACACGCAGGCCGCGCGCATCCTGGCCCAGGCCGAGGTGGAACTGTGAACGCTATTAATTCAGTAGTTACTGACGCTTTACCAGAGCGCGCTGCAGCCCGTTTTGCCATTGGCATCGACCTGGGCACGACGCACTGCGCGCTCTCCTGGGTCGATCTGCAGGCGAGCGACGGCGAGCAGGTGCGCCAGGGCGTGCTTGCCGTGCCGCAGCTCACCGGCCCGGCGAGCGTGCAGGCGCTGCCCCTGCTGCCCTCGTTTTGCTACCTGCCGCACGAGAGCGAGCTGGCCGCGCACGAGCGCCAGCTGCCCGGCCAGACGGCGCAGGATTTCATCGTCGGCGAACTGGCGCGCCAGCGCGGCGCGGCCACGCCGCTGCGCCTGGTGGCCAGCGCCAAGAGCTGGCTGTGCCACAGCGGCGTCGATCGGCGCGGCGCCATCTTGCCGGCGGATGCGCCCGAGGAGGTGGCGCGCATTTCGCCCCTGACGGCCAGCCAGCATTACCTGGAGCACCTGCGCTGGGCCTGGGAGCAGGCCCACCCCGAGGCGCCGCTGGCGCAGCAGCGCGTGACGGTGACCATCCCGGCCTCGTTCGATCCGGCCGCACGCGAGCTCACCGCCGCCGCCTGCCAGGCCGCTGGGCTGGGCGCATTCAGCCTGCTCGAAGAGCCCCAGGCCGCGCTCTACAGCTGGATCGAGGGCAGCGGCGGCAGCTGGCGCCAGCAGGTGGCGCCGGGCGAGGTGATTTTGGTCATCGACGTCGGCGGCGGCACCACCGACCTGTCGCTGATCGCCGTGCAGGAAGACGCCGGCACGCTCGCGCTGCAGCGCGTGGCCGTGGGCGAGCACATCCTGCTCGGCGGCGACAACATGGATCTGGCCCTGGCCTACGGCGTGGCGCGCCAGCTCGCCGCCGAGGGCAAAACGCTCGACGCCTGGCAGACCCGCGCCCTGGCCCAGGCCTGCCGCAGCGCCAAGGAGCAGCTGCTGGCCGACGCGCAGCTGCAAAGCGTGCCCGTGGTCGTGCCCAGCCGGGGCAGCCGCCTCATTGGCGCGAGCCTGCGCGCCGAGGTCACGCGCGCCCAGGTCGAACAGATCGTGCTCGACGGCTTTTTCCCGCAGGTCGATATCAGCGCGCAGCCGCAAACGCGCGCGCGCACCGCGCTCACGCAGCTGGGCCTGCCGTACGCGCAGGATGCGGCCGTGACGCGCCACCTGGCGGCCTTTCTCACGCGCCAAAAAGACGCCCTGCCCGGCGCCGGCGCGCGCCGCTTTGTGCACCCCAGCGCCGTGCTCTTCAACGGCGGCGTGCTCAAGGCCGCGCAGATCGAAGCGCGCCTGCTGGCGCAGCTCAACGCCTGGCTGGCGGCCGACGGCGCGCCGCCCGTGCGCCAGCTCGGCGGCGCCGAACTGGATCTGGCGGTGGCGCGCGGCGCGGCCTACCTGGGCTACGTCGCCCAGCAGGGCCGGGGCGTGCGCATTCGCGGCGGCACGGCGCAAAGCTACTACGTCGGCGTGGAAAGCAATATGCCCGCCATCCCGGGCATGGAGCCGCCGCTGTCGGCCCTGTGCCTGGCGCCCTTTGGCATGGAGGAAGGCAGCGAAGTGACCCTCTGCGGCCAGGAATTTGGCCTGGTGGTGGGCGCGCCGGTGCGGCTGCGCTTTTTTGGCTCCAGCGTGCGCCGCCACGATCAGGTGGGCACGCTGCTGGAGTTCTGGCGCCCCGAGGAGCTGACCGAGCTGCCCGAAATTGCCGCCCAGCTGCCCGCCGAGGGCCGCCAGCCGGGCGAGGTCGTGCCGGTGCAGCTGCACGCGCGCGTGACCGAAATCGGCACCCTGGAGCTGCTGGCCGTGCCCGTGGGCGGCAGCGCGCGCTGGAAGGTGGAGCTGGACCTGCGCAGCTGAGGCGGCGCAGGCCCAGCTTCAGGCCCGGGGCTCGGGGCTCAGGGCTCAGGTGCTGAGCGTCTGCACGAAGGCGCGCGTGCGCGCGTCCTGGGCGGCGCCAA
>JAJTBK010000016.1 GCA_021286965.1 Comamonadaceae bacterium
ACCGCATCGCCCCCGCCGAGCGCGCCGCACGGCTGGCCGCGCTGCAGGCCGAGGTACACACCCTGCTCGCGCCCACGGCCCTGGCACAGGCGCCGGTTTTTGCCGTCTCGGCACACAGCGGCGAGGGCGTGGACGCACTGCGCGCGCACCTGCTGGCGTGCGCCCAGGCACACCACGCCCAGCCCCGTGCCAACACGGCGCAGGGCTTTCGCCTGGCGGTCGATCGCAGCTTCACCCTGGCCGGCGTGGGCACCGTGGTCACCGGCATGGTCGCCAGCGGCTGCGTGGCAGTCGGCGATGCACTGCACACCGCGCCCACCGGGCGCAGCGTGCGCGTGCGCGGCATCCACGTCCACAACCGGGTGGCCGACGTCGCCCAGGCCGGCGAACGCTGCGCCCTGGCGCTGGCGGGCGTGGCCAAAGACGAGGTGCAGCGCGGCGACTGGGTGTGCGCGCCCGCCGTGGCACTGTCGAGCCTGCGCCTGGACGTGTGGTGCCAGCACGGAGGTGGCGAGGAGCGCCCCCTGCGCTCGGGCCAGCGCGTGCACGTGCACCTGGGCAGCGCCGACGTGCTCGGCACCCTGGTGCTGCTGCAAGGCGGCGAGCTCGCCCCCGGCGCCGGCGCCCTGGCGCAGCTGGTGCTGCAGCAACCCGTGGCCGCCTGGCATGGCAGCCGGGGCGTGCTGCGCGACGCCTCGGCCCAGCGCACCCTGGCCGGGGTGCAGGTGCTCGACCCCTTCGCCCCGCAGCGCTGGCGTAGCAGCGCAGCGCGCCTGCAGCAGCTCGCCGCCCTGCAGCTACCCGACCCCGGCGCCCGCCTGGCGGCGCTGCTGGCCGCCAGCCCGCTGGGCCTGGAGCTCGCACCCACGGCCCGCGCCGAGGCCCTGCCCCTGGACGCCCTGCCCCTGCCGGCCCAGGCCCTGCACCTGGCCGGCGCCAGCGCAGCCATCGCCCCGGTCGCCTTCGCCGCCCTGCAGGCCCATACCCTGGATTGCCTGGGGCAATTTCACCAACAGCACCCCGGCGACATCGGCCCCGACAGCCGGCGCCTGCGCCGCCTGGCCGCGCCCCGCGCCAGCGACGCGCTGTGGCAGGCGTTGACCGAGGCCCTGCTCGCGCAGGCCACGCTGGCGCGCACCGGTCCCTGGCTGCACCTGCCGGCGCACGGTGCCGAGCTTTCGGCCCAGGAAGAAACCCTGGCCCTGCGCCTGCTGCCGCTGCTGGCCGCCGGCGCATTCGATCCGCCCTGGGTGCGCAGCCTGGCGCAAGATCTGGGCACGCCCGAGCTGGCCGTGCGCCAAACCCTGGTCGGTCTGGCGCGGCGCGGCGAAATTTTTGCCGTCGTCAAAGACCTGTACTATTCGCGCCTTGCGCTGCAGCAACTCGCCGACCTGGCGCGCGCCTGCGCCGCCGCCCCGGGCGGCCTGCACGCGGCGGCGTTCCGCGACGCCAGCGGCCTCGGGCGCAAGCGGGCCATCCAGGTGCTCGAATTTTTTGACCGCGTGGGCCTGACCCGCCGCGTCAGGGATCAGCACCTGCTGCGGCCAGACACGGTGCTGTTCTGAACAACGGAAGGGAAGCGTCCCTGGTGGGGCGCCCGGGCTTCAAACCCGGTGGGCTGCGCCACGCGTGGCCGGAAGGTTCGACTCCTTCTCCTTTCCGCCATTCATGCCAAACGATTGGGGGCTCAAAACCTTGCCAGTCAAGCGCAAGCAGCTAGAAAAATCATAGCAAAGGAGCCTCCCCATGCGCCTGCACATCCTCTCAGACCTGCACCTGAGCGTGCACCCCCTGGCACTGGCGCCGAGCACGGCCGACCTCATCGTGCTCGCGGGCGACATTGACCGTCCCGCTGCCGCCATGGCCTGGGCGCAAGCCCTGGGCAAGCCCGTGATTTACGTGCCGGGCAACCACGAGTTCTACGGCAGCGACCTCGAAAGCACCACCGCCGAGCTGCGCGCCCTGGCCGCAGGCAGCTGCGTGCAGGTGCTGCACAACCAGGCGTGGGAATGGGGCGGCGTGCGCTTTCTGGGCAGCACCTTGTGGAGCGACTTTCGCGCCGCTGGCGACGGCGCCGCGCAGGAGCAGGCCATGGCGCAGTCGCTGGCGTTCAACCGCGATTTCAGCCGCATCCGCCTGCACCCGGGGGGCGGGGCAGCGCTGCTCACCCCGCAGCACTGCGCACAGCTTTTTGCCGCCAATGTCCGCTGGCTCGATGCGGCACTCGCCACGCCCTTTGCCGGCCCCACCGTCGTCATCACCCACCACGCACCCACGCTGGGCAGCGTGCACCCGCGCTTTGCCGGCTCGCCGCTGAACGTCAACTTTGTCTCTGACGCCCCCTGGCTGCTGGGCGGCGAGCGCACCCCCTTGTGGATACACGGCCACACGCACGACAGCTTTGACTACGACGTGCAAGGCACGCGCGTGCTGTGCAACCCCCGGGGCTACGCCAAAGACGGCGTGCCGGAAAACCCGCTGTTTGACCCTGGCCTGATCGTCGATATTGCCCTCGCCCGCTGAGCCCCAGCCCGGCTGGGAATAAAACCGGCGCTGACCGCATCCAATAGTCCACCACCCCAAGGAGTGACGATGCCGACCTACAGCACCCGTTTGATTCGCAGCGCAGAAGTGGCCCAGGGTACCCGGGCGTTTTATCTGGAAAAGCCTGCCGGCTTTGAGTTTCGCCCCGGCCAGGCGATGGAAGTGATCCTGCCCGGCGCAGCGGCGGGTGACGATGGCCACCATGCGTTCTCCATCGTCAGCGCCCCGCACGAAGCCGAGCTGGTGTTTGCCACGCGGATGCGCGAGAGCACCTACAAGCGCCACCTGGCCAGCCTGCCGCCGGGCACGGCGCTGGAGATTGACGGCCCCTTTGGCAACCTCACCTTGCACAAGAAAACCGAGCGCGCGGCGGTTTTTGTCGCGGGCGGCATCGGCATTACGCCGTTCATGAGCATCTTGCGCCACGCTGCGCAGCAGCCGGGCGGCCAGCGCCTGGCGCTGCTGTACTCCAACCGCCGCCCCGAGGACACGGCCTTTTTGGCCGAGCTGCAGGCGCTGGCGCGCAGCCTGCCCGGCTTTGCCCTGCACGCCACCATGACGGCCATGGCGCAATCGAGCCAGCCCTGGGCGGGCGCGCAGGGCATGATCGACAGCGCCTTGGTGCAGCGCTGCACGGCCGATCTGCCCGCGCCCATCTTCTACATCAGCGGCCCGCCCGCCATGGTGCAGGCCCTGCGGCAAGTTTTGGAGGCAGCAGGCGCCGATGAAGACGACGTGCGCAGCGAAGAGTTCTACGGCTACTGATCTACCCAGCACTGACAAGACCTTGCACGCCGTGCCCACCGCCCACACCAGCGGCCCCATCACCACCGCCACGCCCGAGGCCGCGCTCATTGCCCGCGCCGCCCAGGGCGAGGAGGCGGCGTTTGAAGCCATCATGCGCCGGCACAACCGGCTGCTGTTTCGCACCGCCCGCGCCATCCTCAAAAGCGACGAGGAGGCCGAAGACGCCCTGCAGGACGCCTATCTGCGCGCCTGGGGGGCGCTGGCGGATTTTCGCGCCGATGCCAAGCTCTCGACCTGGCTGGTGCGCATCGTCGCCAACGAGGCATTGGGGCGCCTGCGGCGCAAGAACATGCTCTCGGGGGCCAACGTGATTGCCCTGGACGCCGCCATGCTCAGCCCCGACCCCCACACCCAGGACGCCCTGACCGAAGACGCCGAGCGCAGCCCCGAACTCTCTGCCATGCGCACGCAGCTGCGCCAACTCATCGAGGCGCGCATCGACCTGCTGCCCGACACCTTTCGCACCGTGTTCATGCTGCGCGGGGTGGAGGAGATGAGCGTGGAGGAGGTGGCGCAGGTGCTGCAAATCCCCGAGGCCACGGTGCGCACGCGCTTTTTCCGCGCCCGCAGCCTGCTGCGCGAAGGCCTGGCCAGCGCCATCGACGTCGGCGTGGCCGATGCCTTCGCGTTCGACGGCGCGCGCTGCGACCGCATCGTTGCCGGGGTGCTGGCACGCCAGCGCGCCCAGCCCATATTACGGGGCTGAAGGGGCTAAAAGGACTGCATCCGGCGGCGGCGGCACCTGCCAGGCCAGCAGCTCGGGCAGCGGCAGCGGGCGGCTGTAGTAGTAGCCCTGGAACAGGCTGCAGCCCAGCACCGCCAGCGCCTGGCGCTGCGCCCAGGTCTCCACCCCTTCGGCCACCACCTGCAGCCCCAGGCTGTGCGCCAGCGCTGCAATGGCGCGGGCAATGGCCACGGCCTGGGCGTTGCCCGGCATGTCGCGCACAAAGGATTGGTCGATCTTGAGCTGGTCGAGCGGCATACGCTGCACATAGGCCAGCGACGAGTAACCCGTGCCAAAGTCATCGAGCGAGAGCTGCAGCCCCAGCGCCTTGAGGGCGTGCATCCTGGTGACCACCGCCTCGGGCTCAGCCACCAGCAGGCTTCCGATGAGTTCGAGCTTGAGCCGCGCCGGCACGATGGCGCTGCGCTGCAGCAAGGCGGCCACCTCATCGACAAAATCGGG
>JAJTBK010000026.1 GCA_021286965.1 Comamonadaceae bacterium
GACCGAGCGCTGCGCGGCCACAAAAAAACCGCCCGCAGGCGGTTGCTGGCGCTGGACGCGACGGCTCACCCGGGTGGCGCGAGCACCCGTATCTGATCGCCCCACGCGTTAGGCCAGGGGCGGCGCATCACCTTCTCCAGCACTGCGTCGGGCGAGCTCGCCAGCCGTTCCACGACCTTCGGGGCCAGGAGCGTCAGCCGCATGACCCGGCGCACCTGCGTCACGTCCATGCCTTCGGCCTCGGCAATCTCGGCCACAGACGCCGCCCGCTGCTCGTCCAGCAGGCGTTGCCAGTGGTGCGCCATCCCCAGCGCCCGCACCAAGGCGCTGTCCTGCGCCGCTACGCGCGCCTCGCGTTCCTGCGCAGACTCATCCGCGAACGCCTGTGGCGTGTCGAGCGGTGTGATGATCTTGCGGCGCACGCCGCGCTTGACCAGCGTCCACGGAATGAACGTCTCCATCTTCATCCCGCCAGCCGGATTGGGGATCTGGAAGGTGACAGCCTCGCCGGTGAACTTGCCGATGTCTTTCTTGGCCATGTGCTGTCTCCTACGCGAAGGACTGGATGATCTGGCGCTGCTGCTGCCAGTCCACCGGAATGGGGTTGCGCTGAAACCAGATCAGCGTGAGGCGTCGGGGCTGGCGACCTGCGAGCAGTTGCTCGACGATGTCCGGGGCCAGCAAGGTCAGGCGCAGCAGTTCATTGACAGTGCTGTGATGCAGCCCCTCCGCCCGGGCGATGGCCGCGCCGCTTTCAAACTCGCCAGCGTCCAGCAGGTGTTGCCAGTGAAAGGCTCGGGCGACCGCTTCGATGATCGTCGGGTCGTGCGCCACCGCTCCGGTGTCGGCCAGACGCCGACTGCCCCGGCGCTTGAACACCAGCGGCACGAAGGTTTCAAAGGTGCCGGAGTCGTTCATTGCGCCTCCATCTCGACCAGTTCTGCGCCAATGCTGTCCGGGGCAAACTCGCCGATCAGCGCCTTCCAGCCCAGCTCACGCCAGCTCACTTTCAGGCCACCGGGGACAAGATCCACGCGCTCAACCATCAGGTTGACGATGCGGTGGCGCTCTACCGGATAGAGCCGTTCCCACACATCACCCAAGCGATGCATCGACATTACCGCCATGTCCTCGGTGTTCTGCGCGCCGTTGCGCTGGATGAACTGGCAGACCGCCGTGATCGCCTCGGGGCTGGCCAGCACCGATTTGATCTGCGCGATGGCCGCCGACTCCACCTCGTCCGCCGGGATGCGCTCGTAGGTTTTGCCGTTGGCTCCGTAGCGCACTTCCGACTTCGACACGTAGTAGCGGTACTTGCGCCCGTTCTTGCGCGAGTAGGTCGGGTACATCCGTTCGCCGGTCGGTGCGTACAGCAGGCCGCGCAGCAAGGCATCGGTGCGCGACCTGATCTTGGTTTCCACCGAGCGTGCGTGCCCGTCCTTGGCCAGCAGTTCATGCACCTTGCCCCACAGACCGTGGTCGATGATGCCATCCCCTTCGACGCGTTGCGTGAGATCAACCGTCTGAAGATCAACGGCATCGACTTCTCACTTGAAGTCAGCACGGATTGCGAAGTGCATGACGACGAGGGCCGTCACGTCTTTGGCATCTGCGAGTACGACCCCGGTGTTCCGGATACCGCGATGGTGTGCGTTTCTCCTGTCGGCGAAAAACTCAGCGAACTGCTGGCGCTCAGTACCCTGGCCCACGAACTGGGCCACGCGGTGTTCGATGCGCCAGGCTGGATCGTCGATGGCAGCAGAGGGCCAGGATTGTTCGATGCCCTGGAGCCAGCTGCGCAGCGCGCTTATCGCACCACCACGCCGGACAGCGACCACTTGGCGAAATCACCCACAGCCCCGGCGCAGGCGGCACTGGCCACGGAGATTCACTTCGCCGAGCTGCGCGCCAACGAGTTCATGGGTTCGCTGCTGGTGCCGCGCCAACATTTGAACGCGGCAGTTGAGGAGCTTGCTCCGCACTTCAACATTGCGCTGCACCGTGGCCCATCCCTCGATCCGGAGATTCCCGGCACCAGCCTGCATCTCTCGTCTGGCGACACAAGCGATCTGGAGTTCTTCGAGAAGGCACTTCACGACCGCGACTTCCTCGTCGGGGCCGGGTTGCAGGATCACGCGGTCGGTTTGCAGGGATTTGTGCTCCCCGCGCGAAAGCTGCCCCTTCACCGAGCCGGACTGATCGATCAGCACGCGCCGCAGGCCGTAGCCCGCTGGCCCGCCTTGTCGGAAACCGAGTTCGATCAGGCGGCACTGGCCCGCGAACACCTTCGCCGACAGCTCGCGGCTGTATTCGCCCGCCATCGCGCGCTTGACGCCCTTGACGATGGTGGACACGGGCGAGCCGTCGTTCTCGAACTGCTCGGCGCAATAGGCCACCTGAATTCCGGCGCGGCGACAGATGTATTCGTAGTAGGCGCTCTCGTCAGCGTCCTGAAACCGGCCCCAGCGGCTGACGTCGTAGACGAGGATGATCTGGAAGTCAGCCTTGCCCGCCTGCACATCGGCGATCAGTTGCTGGAGCGCCTGACGCCCGTCGATGCGCAGCCCGCTCTTGCCCTCGTCGGCGTAGGTGCGGACGATCTCGATGTTGCGCCGGGCGGCGTACTCGCGGATTTTGTCGCCCTGGTTCTCCGTCGAGTATTGCTGGTGTTCGGTGGACATGCGCACGTACTGCGCGGCGCGGTACACCGGCCCGGAGCCTGTTGGGCTTGGAGGCGATTCGTTCGATTGCATAGACCCGGTCACTTCGATGGTTGACGTTGTCGGGTCTGCCATTCCTTTCAATGGTTGCGTCGCCGCCTGACGGAAGCTGCGCACACGGTTGGAAGCGTTGCCATGCAGAATGTTCGAGAACCCGTTTGGGGGTGAAGTTACGGGCGGATCGTTGGGGTGTCGATGAAGTCCTCTCTTGACACGTCCATCTTGCGCGGACACGTCACGGTCACCGGCGTGATCTCGACGACCCAGGGATCCCCGTTTTCCATCGGAAACGCCGGGTGCCGCGTGATGCGGTACAGGCCGGACGGCAGATCGCACACGTCCATCTTTGCAAGATCTGCGTTTCGGGCTTGATCGCGCACCCGTTGCTGCTCGCGGTTGCGCTGTTCGTACTCAGGCTTGGCGGCGCGGTAGTCGCGCCAGTAGTCGGGATGACGCTGCGTCCACGCCTGCTGGGCGGCGCGCTGGTTGATTCGGTAGTCCGGGTCGGACTGGCGCTTGGCCCGTTGCCACTGGCGCTTGCGGGCGCGCTGGCAGTCGGGTTCAGAACAGTAAGCTTGATCAGGAACTTGTGGGCGCGGCTCGAATGGCTGGCCACAGCCCGTGCAGATCTTGTTGGTCATCAACGTTCTCCATATGAAAATTCATATGGAAATGGCTGACCAATGGCTGCAATCAGAGAAGATTGATGTGGGGGAACTGCCTGGAAATGCCGGATAGTTCAAATTGAAGGCTGCGCAACGGAAAGACAACACGCTCTGTGCGCAAACTACAAAAACACCCATTTACGCCCAATTAGCGGGGCTGCCGATTGGCCTCGTGCTGGATGGCGCGGCACTGTTCAATGATGTCGGCAAAGCTCGGCTGGTTCAGCGCCAACAGACCATCTTCCAGCATGGCGGCGTAGTCCTTTTCGAGCGCCGCCAGCGATTCGCCTGTCGGGATGAGTTGCAGCTGGCCGCTGGTGGCGGCGAAGTAATCGATCTTGTTGCCGGTCGCATCTTTCTCGATGAAGAACACCGATTTGTGTTTTGCGACGGCTTGGGCCAGTGCATGGTCGGCGCAGGCGGCAGCAAGGTGCGGCGTTTTTGCGATGGCCGCCAAGTCGTACCAGTGACGCGAATAGCGCTCGCCGCGCAGCCGACCCTGCAAACAATACACATGGGCAGCAGTGGCCTTTTCCCAGAAGGTGCGTTCTGCCGCCATCACCAAAGGCTGGGCGACAGGGAATGTGACGCCTTCGATTTCTGGCGCAATGTCGCAAGCCACTGGCTGAACATGGTGTGGCTCACCCGTGGCGCGGGCACCAAACTCCAGCTGGATCGTGGGTGCTGAATAGCCGGTTCCGGTTTTGACGGCCGGATAGGCCAGTATCAGTTTGTCATGATCCTTACCCGCCAACGTCAGGCTCGCGTCCAGCCCGGCTTTCGCCAACGCAGCAGCGATGACCGGCTTGACCGTTACTTCGATCCAGTCGGGCAGGCGGTGGCGCACTGCGCTGCTGATCTTTTTTTCCTGGCTGGCGGAATCAGGAATAGGGTTGCCTTGCTTCAACAGGTCGGCGGCCAGTTCGCGGATGTCATAGGTGAGATCGACGTCCTCAGAAAACCGGTCGATGATGCGATAGACCTTGGACAGCGAGGTGCCGCCCTTGAAAGTGAGCTTGCTGGCCAGATCGGATTCGTAGATGGCGGACAGCACCCAGACCACCCAGATATCTTTTTCCAGTAGGTGTGCAGGCCGCCCAGTACGGGCGGCAGCAAATTCCAGGGCTTCAACCTGATCGTCCCGGCTGAGCGAAAACCACAGCTCAGCCATGTGCGACGGCCTCGCTGACCACCTTGGCCATCCAGCCCGGCAACGCGGCCCGAGCGCCACGCACCGCCTCCCACTCGGACTCAGGTAGTCTGGAGCGCAGTTGATTCAGCGCCGCCGGTGCAGCCTCCGGCCCCAACCATGACAGCGCACGAATCACCTTGCCCGCCGGGCGCTTGCCCAAAAGCAATTGCCAGCGGTTGCCGTGCTTGAGTTCCACGCACCGGCTGCCAAGATGCAGAGTACGAGATGCGCCGGAGGTGAGAAAAACCTCGCGGGTTGGCACCTGCGTGGTCAGGCCCAGCGCATTGGCTTCAGCCGCGCCGTTGGCCACGACCGTTTCACCGCAACTGGCTTCGATGGCCTGCACCACTGACTCGGTGGACGGCGGGCGGGAGCCAAACCGACCCTGATGGGGTGCGACATAGGCCCCACGACTCACGCGCAGCAACTTTCCTTCCTGAGCCAGCCGGGACAAGGTCTTGTCGATGGCCGCCCGCGATCCAAGGTGCAGGAACTCCTTGGGCGACAACAAGCCGCCCTCGGGCATGGCCCGGGCGGCAGCCAGGATGTTCTCGGCAAGATGGCTCATGGTCATGACTCCTTTGTCAGAAGTATAAATCAGTATCTGACAAACAGCAATTTGTGGCAGACGTGCCTGACCCATGGGCGCGGAGGTGCCTCCGAAGCCCAAGGGAGCCTGGGCCACCACATAGAAGGGGGCGCTGAGAGCCAAAACGGCT
>JAJTBK010000028.1 GCA_021286965.1 Comamonadaceae bacterium
TCATCTCAGTAATCCATGGCATGAAACTGGCGCTCGTTATGCCAGGGCAGCCGCGCAAGGGCCGCCCCGCCGCGCTGGCGCTGCTGCACCATGAGGATGCGCAGCGCCTGCTGCGCCTGGAGGGGCCGACCGGCGTGCGCCTGAAGCTCAAGGACTTGCACCAGGCGCCGGCGGTGGCGCGGGCGCTGGCGCAGACGCTCAGCGGCCCGGTGCGGGTGCGCGACTGGACGCAGCAGAACAAGACCTGGTTCGCCGCCGTGCAGGTGGAAAAACGCATGATGTTCATCATCCTGACGCTGATCGTCGCCGTGGCGGCGTTCAACCTCGTCTCCACCCTGGTGATGACGGTGCAGGACAAGCGTGCCGACATTGCCATCCTGCGCACCCTGGGCGCGAGCCCGGCCAGCATCATGGCCGTGTTCGTGGTGCAGGGCGCCATGGTGGGGGTCATAGGCACCCTGGCCGGGCTGCTGCTGGGGCTGGCCGTGGCGTGCAACATCGACGTCATCGTGCCCGCCATCGAGCAGGCGCTGCACACCCGCTTTTTGCCCCAGGATATTTACCTCATCAGCCAAATGCCCAGCGACCCGCAGGCCAGCGACATCGTGCCCATCGGCCTCATCTCCTTGCTGCTGGCCTTCGTGGCCACTCTGTACCCGAGCTGGCGCGCCAGCAGCGTGAACCCGGCGGAGGCGCTGCGTTATGAATGACATCGTGCTGCAGGCCCAGTCCCTGGGCAAACGCTTTACGGAGGGGCCGCTGGACGTGACGGTGCTCGCCGGTGTCGATCTGCAGGTGCGCCGGGGCGAGACGGTGGCCATCGTCGGCGCCTCGGGCTCGGGCAAGAGCACGCTCTTGCACCTGCTCGGCGGCCTCGATGCGCCCAGCAGCGGCAGCAGCACGCTGTGCGGCCAGCGCCTGCAGTCGCTCTCGGCGGCCGAGCAGGGGCGGCTGCGCAACGCGCAGCTGGGCTTCATCTACCAGTTCCATCACCTGCTGCCTGAGTTTTCGGCGCTCGACAACGTTGCCATGCCGCTGCGCATTGCGCGCCTGCCGTTGGCCGACTGCCACACGCGCGCGGCGCAGATGCTCATGGCGGTGGGCCTGGGTGCGCGCGTGCAGCACCGCCCGGCCGAGCTCTCGGGCGGCGAGCGCCAGCGCGTGGCCATCGCCCGCGCCCTGGTGGGCCGGCCCGCCTGCGTGCTGGCCGACGAGCCCACCGGCAACCTCGACCGCAACACGGCCGATGGCGTGTTTGGCCTCATGCTCGATCTGGCGCGCAGCCAGGGCACGGCGTTTGTGATGGTGACGCACGACGCCGCCCTGGCCGCGCGCTGCGACCGCGTGCTGCACCTGGTGGCGGGGCGGCTGGCCTAGGTTTTTTGGCAATTCCCGTTATAATCGCGGGCTTTGCAGCGTGTCGCTGGCCGGGTGGCCAAGTCGCGTGTCTCAAACGCCGCAAGAAAACCGCAGCAATGGCTGCGCTCCACCCGAAGGAACAACCATGGTCGTGATCCGACTCTCTCGCGGCGGCTCCAAAGCCCGTCCTTTCTACAACATCGTCGTCGCCGACAAGCGCGTGCGCCGTGATGGCCGCTTCATCGAGCGCCTGGGCTTCTACAACCCCCTGGCCAAGAATGGCGAAGAGGGCCTGCGCATTGCCCAAGACCGCCTGGCCTACTGGGTCGGCGTCGGTGCCCAGACTTCCGACACCGTCGATCGCCTGGTCAAGCAAGCCGCCAAGAAGGCCGCTTAAATCTGCCGGGGCCTGTGCCCCAGCCCAGGGCGGGTGCCGTCGGTTCATACTGACGGCCCCCGCCTTTTCTTTTTTCTGCTATGCCTGAATTTCCACCACTTGCAGCCGCTGCGCTGCCCACCGACGCCATCGAAGTCGGCCGCATTGCCGAAGCCTGGGGCGTCA
>JAJTBK010000070.1 GCA_021286965.1 Comamonadaceae bacterium
CCTGAGCCTGGAGACCGACCCGTTCTATGGCAGCTTCAGCACGCCCGCCGTGCTGGCCAAGCTGATCGAAATGGGCAACCTGGGCCAAAAAACCAAGGCCGGTTTCTTCAAGAAAGTGGGCCGCGACATCCTGCGCTTTGAACTCGACAGCGAAGAGTACGTGCCCGCCGGCCAGAAGGCCGACGACGTGTATGGCCGGATGCTGAAAAAGCCCGCCGCCGAGCGCCTGCGCCTGCTGCGCAACGCCGAAGGCGCGCCTGGCCAATTCCTGTGGGCCATTTTGCGCAACGGCTTCCACTACGCCGCACTGCACCTCGAATCCATCGCCGACTGCGCGCGCGACGTGGACCAGGCCATGCGCTGGGGCTTTGGCATGAAGCAAGGCCCGTTCGAGCTGTGGCAGGAAGCTGGCTGGCTCGAAGTGGCGAAGATGGTGCAAGAAGACATCGACGCCGGCAAAGCCCTGTGCAGCGCGCCGCTGCCCCAGTGGGTGTTTGAAGGCCCGGTGGCCCAGGCCGGTGGCGTGCACACGGCCGAAGGTTCGTGGAGCCCGGCGCAAGGCAAGTTCCTGCCCCGGCGTGTGCTGCCGGTGTACGAGCGCCAGATTTTCCCGGAAAAGCTGCTGGGCGAAGCCAGCCTGCCGGACTGGAAGGTGGCCGGTACCACGCTGTTTGAAACCAAGGCGCTGCGCGCCTGGACGGTGGACAACCAGGTGCTCATCGCCAGCATCAAGAACAAGATGCACGCCATCAGCCCCGAGGTCATGGAAGGCCTGATGGAAGCCGTCGAGCTGGCCGAGAAGGACTTCCAGGGCATGGTGATCTGGTCGGGCGACGCGCCGTTCTCGGTCGGTGCCGACCTGGAAGCGACCATGCCGGCCTTCGTGGTGGGTGGCGCGGACGCCATCGACAGCATCGAAGGCGAGCTGCAGAACCTGATGATGCGCCTGCGCTATGCGCAAGTGCCGGTGGTCTCGGCCATCCACGGCATGGCGCTGGGCGGTGGCTGCGAGCTGGCCGTGTACTCGGCGCGCCGCGTGGCGCACATGGAAAGCTACATCGGCCTGGTCGAAGTGGGTGTGGGCCTGGTGCCCGGCGCCGGCGGCCTGACCTACGTCGCGCGCCGCGCTGCCGAGCGGATGCTGCAAAGCACCAGCAAGGACCTGCTGCCCTTCCTCACCGAAGGCTTCACCGCCGCCGCCATGGCCAAGGTGGGCACCAGCGCGATCGAGTCGCGCAAGCTCGGCTACCTGCTCGATTCCGACATCATCGTGCCGCACAAGGACGAGGTGCTGTTCGTCGCCATCAACGAAGCCAAGGCCATGGCTGCCAGCGGCTGGCGTGCGCCCACCAAGCGCCTGTTCCCGGTGGCGGGCCGCAGCGGCCTGGCGACCATCAAGGCGCAGCTGGTGAACATGCGCGACGGCGGCTTCATCAGCGCCTACGACTTCAAGATCGCCGCCATGATCGCGGAGGTCGTCTGCGGCGGCGAAGTGGACGGCGGCTCGCTGGTGAGCGAGGAATACCTGCTGACCCTGGAGCGCAAGGTGTTCTGCCACCTGATCGGCCAGCCCAAGACGCACGAGCGCATCTTGGGGATGCTCAACACCGGCAAGCCCGTGCGTAACTGAGCGCCAAGGAGAGATACAACATGAAGCAAGTACAAGAAGCCTACATCGTCGCCGCCACGCGCACGCCCATCGGGCGCTCGGGCCGTGGTTACTTCAAGAACACCCGCCCGGACGACCTGCTGCTGGCCGCCGTGCGCGGCGCCATGGCGCAGGTGCCCACGCTCGACCCCAAGGCGATCGAGGACAGCATCATCGGCTGCTCCTTCCCTGAAGGCGAGCAGGGCATGAACATGGCGCGCATCGTCATGGGCCTGGCGTTTGACCACCCGGTGGGCGGCGTCACCGTGAACCGTTTCTGCGCCTCGGGCATCACCGCCATCCAGATGGCCGCTGACCGCATCCGCGTGGGCGAGGCCGACGTGCTGATCGCCGGCGGCGCCGAGTCCATGAGCATGGTGCCCATGGGCGGCGGCAAGCCCTCGTTCAACCCCGAGGTGTTCGCCAAGGACGAGAACGTGGGCATCGCCTACGGCATGGGCCTGACGGCAGAAAAAGTCGCCCAGCAGTGGAAGATCAGCCGTGAGCAGCAAGACGCTTTCGCGCTCGAATCGCACCTGCGCGCCATCAAGGCGCAGCAAGCCGGTGAGTTCAGCGACGAAATCACGCCGTTCGAGATCGTCGAGCGCAGCCCCAACCTGGCGACTGGCGAAGTGATCGAAAAGCGCCGCACCGTCAGCCTCGATGAAGGCCCGCGCCCCGACACCTCGATCGAAGGCCTGGGCAAGCTGCGCCCGGTGTTCGCCGCACGCGGCTCGGTCACGGCCGGCAACAGCTCGCAGACCAGCGACGGCGCGGGCGCGCTCATCCTGGCGAGCGAAAAAGCCGTCAAGCAGTTTGGCCTGACGCCGCTGGCGCGTTTCGTCAGCTACGCCGCCCGTGGCGTGCCGCCGGAGATCATGG
This sequence comes from Comamonadaceae bacterium, assembly GCA_021286965.1. Taxonomy (GTDB): domain Bacteria; phylum Pseudomonadota; class Gammaproteobacteria; order Burkholderiales; family Burkholderiaceae_C; genus Paenacidovorax. The sequence goes on from JAJTBK010000070.1 coordinate 2,531, forward strand.
GCATCGGCCCCATCGAGGCCATTCCTGCCGCCCTGCGCTACGCCGGCCTGCAGCACCAGGACATCGGCTGGTACGAGTTGAACGAAGCCTTTGCCGCGCAGTCGCTGGCCGTGGTCAACACCCTGGGCCTGAACCCGGCCACGGTCAACCCCATGGGCGGTGCCATCGCCCTGGGCCACCCGCTGGGCGCTACCGGTGCCATCCGCGCCGCCACCACCATCCACGCGCTGCGCCGCCACAAGCTCAAGTACGGCATGGTGACGATGTGCATCGGCACGGGCCAGGGCGCAGCGGGTATCTTCGAGGCGCTGTAAACCCCCTGGGCGGGACGCATACCTTCCTGTGCGGGGGGTATGTGCCCGCCTTTTTTCTGGAGCGCACCACCGATGCATCCTTTGGACACTGCGATTGCACTGACCTCTGCCGCCCCCGGCCAGTTCAGCGGCCAGACCAGCCCGGCGTACTGGAACATGGTCGGCCCCTTTGGCGGCTGCACGGCGGCGCAGCTGCTGCAGGCGGTGCTGCAGCACCCCGATTGCCAGGGCGAGCCGGTGTCGCTGACGGTGCACTTTGCCGCCGCGCAGCAAGACGGCCCCTTCACCATCCAGGCCACGCCAGCGCGCACCAACCGCTCGACCCAGCATTGGATTCTGGCCCTGCTGCAGCCCGGCGCCGACGGCCAGCCCCAGCTGGTGACCACGGCCATGGCCGTGACGGCGCAGCGGCGCAAGACCTGGAGCGCCAGCGACCAGCCCATGCCCCGGGTGGCGCCGCCCAGCGCCTACGCCCAGGCGCAGGTGGCGGGTGATTTCAAGCCGCCCTGGCTCTCGCGCTACGAGATGCGCCCGATTGAAGGTGCCATGCCCCAGAAATGGGACGGCGCCGACCACGGCAGCCTGACC
>JAJTBK010000079.1 GCA_021286965.1 Comamonadaceae bacterium
GCCGAGACCGAGATGGGCTCGATCGACATCCTCATCAACAACGCCGGCGTCTCGGCGCCGCAGCGCCTGCTCGACGTCGGCGGGGCGGATTTTGACTTCGTCATGGACACCAATCTGCGCGGCGCCTTCTTCATGGCGCAAGAGGTGGCGCGGCGCATGATCGCGCGCGCCCAGGGCGCGGCGCCGGGCAGTTTCACGGGCGGGCGCATCGTCAACATGGCCTCGGTCGCCGGGCTGCGGGCGCTGGCGCAGATCGGCACCTACGGCATGAGCAAGGCGGCGCTGATCCACATGACGCGCGCCATGGCGCTGGAATGGGGGCGCTTTGGCATCAACGTCAACGCCCTGTGCCCGGGGTATATCGACACCGAGATGAACCACCGCCACTGGCAGACCGAGGCCGGGCGCCAGCTCATCGCCGAGCTGCCGCGCCGGCGCCTGGGCCAGGCGCAGGATCTGGATGCGCTCATCGTGCTGCTGGCGAGCGACCAGAGCCACTTCGTCAACGGCGCCGTCATCAGCGCCGACGATGGCATGGCCCTGGGGTGACATCAAAAATGAGAGCTGCTCGCGCTTTATCTGTGCGGGTTTGCGGCATAAAACATATGCAAACCCTTGGCAATAAAGCGCGAACAGCTCTCATTTTTGCACAGCAGCTGCATGGTGTAATGCCCAGCGCAGGCCGGCGGGCGCGTGGTGCCCGGGGCGCTTTTCATTCTTGATTCTTGACGGACGAAGGAGACTTGCGTGAACAAACTCTATCCCAGCGCCGCTGCAGCCCTGCAGGGCGTGGTGGCGGATAACCAGCTGCTGGCAGTCGGCGGCTTTGGCCTGTGCGGCATCCCCGAGGCGCTGATCGACGCCCTGTGCGCCAGCGGCGTCAAGGGCCTGACGGTGGTCTCGAACAATGCCGGCGTCGATGGCTTTGGCCTGGGCAAGCTGCTCCATACGCGCCAGATCAAGAAAATGATCAGCTCCTACGTCGGCGAGAACAAGGAGTTCGAGCGCCAGTACCTGGCGGGCGAGCTCGAACTCGAATTCACGCCCCAGGGCACGCTGGCCGAGAAGCTGCGCGCCGGCGGCGCGGGCATTCCGGCCTTCTTCACCAAGACCGGCGTCGGCACCATCGTTGCCGAGGGCAAGGAGCTGCGCGAGTTCGACGGCGAGACCTACGTGATGGAGCGTTCGCTCGTGCCCGACGTGGCACTGGTCAAGGCGCACCGCGCCGACAAGAGCGGCAACCTGCAGTTTCGCCTCACGGCGCGCAACTTCAACCCGGCGGCCGCCACGGCGGGCAAGCTGTGCATCGTCGAGGTCGAGGAGCTGGTGGAAGTGGGTGCCATCGCCCCCGACGACGTGCACCTGCCCGGCATCTACGTGCACCGCATCGTGCACAACCCCCACCCGGAAAAGCGCATCGAAAAGCGCACCCTGAGCGAGCAAAAAGGAGACTGATCCCATGCCCTGGACGCAAGACCAAATGGCCGCCCGCGCGGCGCAAGAGCTGCAGGACGGCTTCTACGTCAACCTCGGCATCGGCATCCCGACCCTGGTGGCCAACCACACCGGCGACAAGGAGGTGTGGCTGCAGTCGGAGAACGGAATGCTGGGCATCGGCCCCTTCCCGACCGAGGCGCAGGTGGACGCCGACCTCATCAACGCCGGCAAGCAAACCGTGACGACGCTGCCGGGCTCGGCCATTTTCAGCTCCGACCAGAGCTTTGCCATGATCCGGGGCGGCAAGATCAACCTCTCCATCCTCGGCGCCATGCAGGTGAGCGAGAAGGGTGACCTGGCCAACTGGATGATCCCGGGCAAGATGGTCAAGGGCATGGGCGGCGCCATGGACCTGGTGGCCGGCGTCAAGCGCGTGATCGTGCTCATGGAGCACGTCGCCAA
>JAJTBK010000089.1 GCA_021286965.1 Comamonadaceae bacterium
AATCCCGCCATCACGCCCCACGCGCTACAGACTTTTTCGCACAGCATCGACACCGTGTGGGCTGATCTGTTCTGGAACTACCGGGGGGACGACGACCTGATCGACGAGGAGTGCCTGCGCTATCTGCGCTTTCTGGCCGAAGTGCTGGCCTGGAAGCACGGCGTTCAGGTGGATCACCAATCGCCCCACGATGCGCGGGAGCTGGTTCGCCTCACCCAGGCGCTGTTCAGCAAGCAATCCACCAACGCGGCCCCAGACTTCGACTGGATGGCACAGGCGCTCGACGTCTGGCTGGAAGATGCAGCCAGCGGGGAACGCAAGCCGCGCCCCACCCAGCAGCTTTTCGAGCAGCTATTCACCCGCACTGGCACCAGTGCCACTGCGCCGCTGCGCGTATTCAACTTCCGCGACTTTGACGAGCAGACGATGGGCGTGGACATGTTCCGCGCGTGCTGCCATCTGTACGGCACGCGGTCGTGGCGCTTGGCGCATACGCTGCTGCTCTACGGCGTGTTGCAGGGCCTCCTGCGCAAAACGGCACCAGAAGACTTTCAGCACCGCCTGCGCCTGCTGCGTAACCTGATCGAAGCCTCGCACGACGATATTCGTGCAGGTGAGCGCAACAACATGCCCGAGCTGCTGGCGGACGTGGAAACGATCATGGCGGGCGGCCCGCTGGAGGACATCCAGGCCTTCAACCAGATCCAGATCCACAACGAAGCCGCCAAGCGCAGCTTCCTGCAGGCACATCCCTCATTGCAAGCCATCCTGCACCGCCTGGAAGACCACGAACTGCTGCGTGGCGGACTCACCGTGTTCGACCTGAACCCGACACAAAGCGCCAGCAGCTTTGAGCGCCGCGCCGCCCAATTCCCGCTTTTGTTTGCGCACCCGTACAGCGACGTCGCTGGCGCGCTGCTGGCCCTGGGGCACGCTGGGCGCAGCGCCAAGCGCAACGCCGGATATCGGCTGGCGTACCTGGGTGCGCCCGAGAAATCCGAGCCCTGGGACAACCTGTTTCGCGCCCGCAGGGGCGAAGCCCCCCACCCCAGCAGCCCTGCATTGATGGCCCTGCTCGACAGACAAGACACACTTGCTGCGGTCATGCACGAATTCACCAGCAACCCGGCCACCCCCAAGGACTGGCGCTATTACATGGTGCAGTATCCCGTGATGCGTTCAGGCGACTCCGGCAGCCACGTCATCGGCCCAGGTGAAGGCTACGCCATCGCCATGCTCAAGGGCGATTTCTGCGATAACCGCAGCTACCACTGCGACAGCTACCTGCTGGCCCTGGCCGAAACAGCGAACCTGGCTGCCCATCAGATTGGCAACGACAAATGGCCGCGCTGCTTCACCAGCGATGGCACAGGCAAACGCTACCTGGAGCTCAAGCGCAGCGGCATCAAGCTGGTGTGCGTAGAGGCCGGCTGGGAGTACAGCCACCTCCCCGAAGACGCCGCCCAGCGCCAGGCATTCGATGCCGTGGTGCAGGGCCTGCCCCGTTACCAAAACGCGTTGTACGCGGTACCGCAAAGCCATGGCCGCGATATCGAAGACCGTATCGAACTGGGTGCCCAGCTACTGCGGAGGCTGCTTGCCGCAGGGTTGTAAAGCCCGCTGCAATTCACCCCTAAAACAATAGCTGCCAGCGCTTGCTAGACAAGCGTTGGCAGCCAATTTCACCTCTACCTTTAGCGCCGCCGCAGCACGTGCACGTATTCTTCGCCCACGGTCTGCTGCTCCACCAGCTCGTTGCCGGTTTGCTTGGCAAAGGCCTGGAAGTCGCGCAGCGAGCCGCTGTCGGTGGCCAGCACCTTGAGCAGCTGGCCGCTGGCCATGGCGGCCAGGGCTTTTTTGGCCTTGAGGATGGGCAGGGGGCAGTTCAGGCCCCGGGTGTCGATTTCTTGGTGGATGTCCATGGTCGCTCTCTGGCAAATCAGGCCGGAAACACTCCGGTGGAAAGGTAGCGGTCGCCCCGGTCGCAGACGACGAAGGCAATCGTCGCCCCCTGCTCGCGCGCCGCAATCTGCTGCGCCACCCAGCAGGCGCCGGCGGCTGAGATGCCGGCAAAAATTCCTTCTTCACAGGCCAGGCGGCGGCACATGTCCTCGGCATCGTCCTGGCTCACCAGCACCAGCTCATCGACCCGCGAGGGCTCGTAGATTTTGGGCTGATAAGCCTCGGGCCATTTGCGAATGCCGGGAATGCGCGAGCCCTCGCTGGGCTGGGCGCCGATGATTTGCACCGCCGGGTTCTGCTCCTTCAAGAAGCGCGACACCCCGGTGATGGTGCCCGTCGTGCCCATGGCGCTGACGAAGTGCGTGATGCGCCCGCCCGTTTGTTGCCACAGCTCGGGGCCGGTGGTTTCGTAGTGGATGCGCGGGTTGTCCAGGTTGGCAAACTGGTCGAGCACCCGGCCCTTGCCCTGCGCCGCCATCTGCAGCGCCAGGTCGCGCGCGTACTCCATGCCACCGCTCTTGGGCGTGAGGATGAGCTCAGCGCCGTAGGCTTTCATGGTCTGGGCGCGCTCGATCGACAGGTCTTCGGGCATCACCAGCACCATGCGGTAACCCTTGACGGCTGCGGCCATGGCCAGGGCAATGCCGGTGTTGCCGGAGGTGGCCTCGATCAGCGTCTGGCCGGGGGCGATCTCGCCGCGCTCCTCGGCCCGGCGGATCATGGACAGCGCCGGTCGGTCCTTGACCGAGCCAGCCGGGTTGTTGCCTTCGAGCTTGGCCAGCACCACGTTGCCCCGCGCCCTGTGCTCCGCCGCGCCGATGCGCTGCAGGGCAACCAGCGGCGTGTGGCCGATTGCATCTTCGATGGTGGGGTACGGTGTCGGTTGGGCTGTCATACGCCTGTACTGTGCCATAATTTGCAGCTTCACAAATTCCCTGCCCGGGTGGTGAAATTGGTAGACGCAGGGGACTCAAAATCCCCCGCCGCAAGGCGTGCCGGTTCGATTCCGGCCCCGGGCACCAGATCAAAGGCCGCACAGTTCCAAGAACTGTGCGGCCTTTTGTTTTTTTCTGTGGCTTGGTGCACGACCGATCCGCCGACCGGCTTGCAGCGCCGCTGGGGCCACCGCTTTTCTTCCACAGCGACTGTGGATAAAACCGTGGACAAGCCGTGCCCCGAACGTGCAATGCCGTGTTAACGCATTGATTCAACAAGCATTTTATTGCGCCGCTGAAAAAATAAGCAGCACTGCTTCAATCGCTTTGCCGGCGGATGAGCTGGCGCCCGCTGTCGGTGATGGCCAGCCCGCCAGCGGCATTTTTTTGTACGTAGCCGCGTTCGAGCAGGCGGCCCGAGAGGTGTTCTTTTTGCGCGTGCGGCAGGTCAAGAACCTTGCCCATTTCGAGCTGCTTGAGGGCATTGAGCTCATCCACGGTGGGATCGAATTGCGGTGCGCGGTAATGGGCTTCCATGGTGCGACTCCCCAGTGTTGTGGTGGAACAAACGAAACGCCATGCCAGATTAGCCCCAGCGCGCAGGCCACGCAAGCGCACTAGCCCCCAAGGGTGCCCACGGCCACTCCACGCGCGCCCTGCCCTACCATGGGGGTTTTGCAGCCACATTGCCCTCCCCATGCCGACCTCTGCCTTTCACTGGGACGACCCCTTTCTCCTGGAGCAACAACTGAGCGCCGACGAGCGCGCCGTGCGCGCCGCCGCCGCTGCTTACTGCCAGGGCCAGCTGCTGCCACGCGTGCAGGACATGTTCCGCCACGAGGGCTGCGACCCGGGGATTTTTCGCGAAATGGGGCAGCTCGGCCTGCTCGGCCCGACGCTGCCGGCGCAGTACGGCGGCGCCGGGCTGAACTACGTCAGCTACGGCCTGATCGCGCGCGAGATCGAGCGCGTGGACTCGGGCTTTCGCTCCATGGCCAGCGTGCAAAGCTCGCTCGTGATGCTGCCGATCTACCTCTTTGGCAGCGAGGCGCAAAGGCAAAAATACCTGCCGGCGCTGGCCCGGGGCGAGGCCGTTGGCTGCTTTGGCCTGACCGAGCCCGACCATGGCTCCGACCCCGGCAGCATGGCGGCGCGCGCGCACGAAGTCGATGGCGGCTGGCGCCTGTCGGGCAGCAAAAATTGGATCACCAACAGCCCGATTGCCGACGTCTTCGTCGTCTGGGCCAAAGAGGTCAGCCGCAGCGGCCACCTCGGGCCGATTCGCGGCTTCATCCTCGACAAGGGCATGGCCGGGCTGTCGGCGCCGACGATTGCCGGCAAGGTCGGGCTGCGCGCCAGCATCACCGGCGAGATCGTGCTGCAGGACGTGTTCGTGCCCACCGAACAGGCCCTGCCGGAGGTGCGCGGGCTCAAGGGCCCGTTCACCTGCCTGGACAGCGCCCGTTTTGGCATCGCCTGGGGCGCCATGGGCGCAGCCGAATTTTGCTGGCACACGGCGCGCGACTACACCTTGGCGCGCCAGCAGTTCGGGCGCCCGCTGGCAGCCAACCAGCTGGTGCAGAAAAAGCTCGCTGACATGCAGACCGAAATCGCCCTGGGCCTGCAGGCCGCGCTACGCTTTGGCCGCATGAAGGACGAGGGCCTGGCCGCGCCAGCGGGCACCTCCCTCATCAAGCGCAACAACTGCGGCAAGGCGCTCGACATTGCCCGCCAGGCGCGTGACATGCTCGGCGGCAACGGCATCAGCGACAGCTTTGGCGTGGCGCGCCACCTGGTGAACCTGGAGGTGGTCAACACCTACGAAGGCACGCACGACGTGCACGCCCTCATCCTCGGGCGCGAGCAAACCGGCATTGCCGCCTTTGCCAATTAACCCCCTATCCCACTGGATGTTTACTATCAAAATAGTAGCTGTTTGCGCTTATCCATCAAGCGCTAGAGCCTTGTTTGATTCAAAATAAACGCTGTCAACCGCGCCCCTGGCTGGCGCGTCAAGAACGGAGAAAGGAAGCCCGTCATGCCCCGTCAACCTCTCCTGCCCCCGCTGGCGCTGCTGCTGGCAGTCATGCTCGGCGCCTGTTCCTCGGGCGGCACGCCCCCGCCGCCTGCCGTGACCGCGCCCGAGGCCGCCCCCACCCGCCCCCCCATTGCCCCGCGCACCGACCCGGGCCAGCGCCCCTCGCCGCTGGACTGGCGCGACGACGCCCCA
>JAJTBK010000099.1 GCA_021286965.1 Comamonadaceae bacterium
AGCTTGTACAGCTGGAAGTTCTTGAGCTGGCTGAGCGACGAGTAGCCGGTGCCGAAATCGTCCATCGACAGGCGTACGCCGCGCGCGCGCAGCTGCTGCATGGTGGCGACGGCGGCGCGCGGGTCGCCCACGGCCACGCCCTCCGTCAGCTCCAGCTCCAGCGCCCCCGGCGGTAGGCCCGCTTCTTCGATCAGGCGGCTGACGAGCTCGGGCAGCTGCGGCTGGTGGAACTGGATGGCTGAGAGGTTGACGGCCACCTTCAAGTGCACCAGCCCCTGCTGGCGCCAGGCCTGCAGCTGCGCCAGTGCCTGGCGCAGCACCCATTCGCCAATCGGCAGGATCAGGCCGCTGTCCTCGGCCACGGGTATGAATTCGGCCGGGGAGATGGCGCCCAGCTCGGGGTGCTGCCAGCGCAGCAACGCCTCGACGCAGCGCACCTGGCCGCTGGCCAGGTCGATCTGCGGCTGGTAGTGCAGCTGCAGTTGGGCGCGTTCGAGGGCGCGGCGCAGGGCGTTTTCCAGCTGCAGCGCGCGCACCGACTGCGCCTGCAGCTCGGGCGTGAAGAAGCGAAAGGTGTTGCGGCCGTCGCGCTTGGCGCGGTACATGGCGACGTCGGCGCTCTGGATCAGGCCGTCGAAATCCTCGCCGTCGCGCGGGTACAGGGCAATGCCCATGGACGGCGCCATGGTCAGCTCGTGGTGGCCGATCTGGTAGGGGCGGCGAAAGGCTTCGAGCAGCTTGCCGGCGACGCGCTGCGCCCCGAGCTCGTTGGCCCCGGGCAGCAGCAGCACGAATTCGTCACCGCCCAGGCGCGCCACGGTGTCGTACTCGCGCACCACGGCGCGCAGCCGCTTGCCGATCTGGATCAGCAGCGCATCGCCCACGCGGTGGCCCAGCGAGTCGTTGACGTGCTTGAAGTGGTCCAGGTCGAGGAACAGCACCGCCACCGGCGCGCCAAAGCGCCGGGCCTCGGCAATCGCCTGGCGGCTGCGCTCGGCCAGCAACATGCGGTTGGGCAGGCTGGTCAGGGCGTCGTAATGCGCCAGCCAGTGGATGCGCTCCTGGTCCTGCTTGCGCTCCTCGATTTCGTGGTGCAGGTTGCGCACGGTTTCGTGCAGCTCGCGCGTGCGCGCCTGCACCAGTTGTTCGAGCTCTTCGTGCGCCCGCGCCAGGGCCTGCTGCGCGCGCTTGTGCTCGGTCACGTCCATGGCGATCCAGACGGAGCCCTGGGCGCTGAGCATCTTGCTGCGCACCTCGCAGACGATGCTGGCGCCGTCCTTGCGGTGCAGGGTCATTTCACCGGCAAAGGTCGCGCCCTGCGCCAGCGGGGTGTAGCACGCCGTGCCGGCGGCCTCCCAGGCGGCGTCGCTGTCGTACCAGATGCGCGAGCAGGCGCCCTGCAGCTCGCCCGGGGCGTAGCCGAGCATGAGCTCGAAGTGCTGGTTGCAGTGCGTCAGGTGGCGCTCGTTCAGAAAGACGATGCCGACCATGGCATGGTCGAACAGGGCCTGCTTTTCCTGCTGCATGGCTTCGAGCAGGGCGTGGGTCTGCTTGTGCGCGTCGATGTCGTCCACGGTCCAGATCGAGCCCTCGTTGCTGTCCTCGGGGTTGATCAGGCGGCCGGTAAGGCTGGTCCAGAAGATCGTGCCGTCGCGCCGGCGCATCTGGCGCTCGCAGCGAAAGGTCTGGCCCTCGGCGAGGGTGGTGTAGGCCATGCGCCCGAGGGCACGAAACGCCTCCCGGTTGGGATGCAGGCTTTCGCTGCGGTGGCCCAGCAGCTCGGCGGCGTGGCGGTAGCCAAAGATCTCAGC
>JAJTBK010000105.1 GCA_021286965.1 Comamonadaceae bacterium
CACCGACGACGCCTACAGCTTTTTGAGCGAGCGCTCGGCCTTTCGCGTGCCCAACATGTTCCTGCCGCCGTTTGCGCACAACCACGGCAACTACATCGTCAGCCTGGGCGCGGTCACCAAGTGGCTGGGCGAACAGGCCGAGGCCCTCGGCGTGGAAATCTTCCCCGGCTTCACCGCCGCCGAAGTGCTCTACAACGACGACGGTTCCGTCAAGGCCGTGGCCACCGGCAATCTGGGCATCGGCAAGGGCGCCGAGCCCACCGACAGCTTCCAGCTCGGCATGGAGCTTTTGGGCAAGTACACCATCTTTGCCGAAGGCGCGCGCGGCCACCTGGGCAAGCAGGTCATCGCCAAATACCGCCTGGATGAGGGGCGCGATCCGCAGAGCTTTGGCATCGGCATCAAGGAACTGTGGGAAATCGACCCGAAGAAGCACCAGCCGGGCTTCGTCCTGCACACCGCCGGCTGGCCCATGGAAAGCGACACCTACGGCGGCGCCTTCCTCTACCACCTCGACGGCAACAAGGTGGCGCTGGGCTTCGTCACCGGGCTGAACTACACCAACCCATTCTTAAGCCCGTTCGAGGAATTCCAGCGCTGGAAGACGCACCCGAACATCCGCTACTACTTCGAGAACGACAAAGGCGAAGTGACCGCCAAGCGCCTGTCCTACGGCGCACGCGCCATCAACGCCAGCGGCCTGAACTCCCTGCCCAAGACCGTGTTCCCGGGCGGCGCGCTCATTGGCTGCGACGCGGGCTACCTGAACGTCAGCCGCATCAAGGGCAGCCACTCGGCCATCAAGACCGGCATGTTGGCGGGCGAAGCCGCCTTCGAGGCCGTGACTGCCGGCCGCCAGCACGACGAACTGAGCGCCTACCCCAAGGCGTTCGAGGAAAGCTGGCTCTACACCGAGCTGAACAAGGACCGCAACTTCAAGAACTGGTTCAAGTACGGCCTCACGGTGGGCACGGTGATGAACGGCTTCGAGCAATTCGTGCTGCGCGGCCACATGCCCTGGACGCTGCACCGCACCAAGGCCGACCACGAGTACTTGAAGCCTGCCAGCGAATGCAAGCCCATCGCCTACCCAAAGCCCGATGGCAAGCTGACGTTTGACCGCCTCTCCAGCGTCTTCATCAGCAACACCAACCACGCCGAAGACCAGCCCGCGCACCTGACGCTGAAGAACGCCAGCGTGCCGGTGCAGATCAACCTGGCCAAGTACGCCGGCCCCGAGGCCCGCTACTGCCCGGCCGGGGTGTACGAATTTGTGGGCGAAGGCAGCGACAAGCGCCTGCAGATCAACGCGCAGAACTGCGTGCACTGCAAGACCTGCGACATCAAGGACCCCACGCAGAACATCGTGTGGGTCACGCCCGAGGGCGGCGGCGGGCCGAACTACTCGGGCATGTAAAACCCGAAACGCTATAAATTAAATAGCTGGTGGCGCTTTCCCTATAAGGGCTGGCGCCATTTTTTATCTAAAAATAATGCCTCGCGATCAGCTCCCAACGGGCTGCCCAAGGCCATGCACCAAAGTGACTCAAGGCCGCGCCATGGTTGCGCTGCCATTGCAGCGCCATATCCAGCCGCCGTCCCCGGTGGCGCAGTTCAAGCCAACAGCGGTGGCTGGCGTCGTCAAGGTCAAACTGGCATATGCCGTTCAAATCCAGGTCGGGGCGCACGGCATCCTTCCAGGCGGCGTGCAGGAACAGCCCGTGCCGGGTGGCAGGCTCCAGGGCGTTGACCGCCCAGGCCCGGTACTGCCCATACACCGGCAGGGGCATGGCACGCAGGGCCTGCCAACCGCGCCGTCCAGGGGCTGCGCCGTTGTAGTGCAGCTCTGCCGTCAGTGTCAGTTGGTTGGCTCTGGTGTGCCTGGCGCCTGCGGCCAGCCGGTGGTGCCACTGTTCAGGGCCCACCAGGCCCAGCGCCTGCTGCAACTGCGTGGGCGAGGCGCCGCCCGACCACTCCAGGTAGGCTACCGTGGCCTGGCCCAGCAGGCCCGAGAGGTTCAACCCCCACTGCGCGCCCTGCCCCTGGCGCAAGTGCAACAGCCCCTGCGCGCTGATCGACTCCCCCCAGCGTGGCGCATAGGCCAACAGCGCACGGTTCAGGTGGTTGGTGGCGCCCCAATCGAGGTTCCATCCGCCAGGCGCAGGCTTGTCCATCGCCAAGCGGGGCGAGAAGGCGAGCTGCCACACACCGTTGGTACTGTGGTGCTGCAGGTGCAGCATGGCACTGCCCTGGCGGTTCTCGCGCAGGCTGGCGGGGTCCATGGACACTTCCGACCGGATCGATCCATCGCGGAAAAAATCGGTCGGGTTGTAGCCCAGGGCGACACCCTGGCGCAGCCGGATGCGGCCAGCCTCCAGCACTAAATTCTGCGTCGGGGTATAGCCCAGGACGGCATCCTTCAAGGTATGGATGGTGTGCTCCTGCACCAGCGCGGGGCGTGAGCGCATGTCCAGGCGACCCGCTGCGCGCACATGCCAGGGGCCGCTGGTAGCGGGCTCCAGCCGCCAATCAAGGCTGAGGCGGCCGTCGTCTTGGGCCATGCCCGCAGCCTGGGGCCGGGCCCGTCCCGCTGCGACCTCGGCGTAGGCCTGCCAGGGGCGTTGTTCCGTGGTGCTGGAGGGGGTGTCGTCGGCCAGCCGCAGGGCGTCGGCCTCTACATCACTTGCCAGGGCGGATGTGCCCCACAGCAGGCACAGGGCAATGAGAGGCCAGCGCATCATTCGGGGCGCCAGTGGGGCAGGTAGTCGCGCTGCAGCCAGGCTTGCGGCACATCGCGGCGCTCCCATTGTGAGTAGCGCATCACGGTGACCCAGCTGGGATCCAGGCCGTCGATGATCACGGTTTCCGTGGGGCGCTCGGTGCCAAAGGCGTTTTCGTAGCGCCGGTAATACGCCGTTTTGAGCAGGTTGCCGGTGTCGGCATAGAAGCGTGCCTTGACGGGCCGGTGGTTGCTGGCATCGACCCACATCTCGATGCGTGGGTAGTTGGCGTCGGGGCCCTGGGCTTCGAGCATGAGTTTCAGGCACAGGCGTGGCTTACGGTCACCGTCCTGCGTGGTTTCTTCCGCCGCACTGGCGGCACGGTAGTCGCGCGCAAAGTTGGTGGTGACCACGTCACCGTTGGATGCCTGGCCCAGCAGGCGCTGCTGGGGTGACAGGCGGATGCTGCCCTGGCTGGCAGGGTCGTAGAACCACAGATCCTTGCCGTTGTAGAGGATGAGCTTGCCCACGTCGCGTGCTGGGGCCAGGTAGCGCACCAGGCTGCGGAACTGCCCGCCCGCTGTATCGGGCCGTGAGTACACGGCGAGCTGGCTGCTGTCGGTCTGCCGCCCCTGGCGGTACTCCACCAGGGTGTTGACCAATCCGAAGGAAAAATCCGGGTTGCGGATCGCATCGCTGGCCGCCAGAACGGCCTGGGGATCGGGACCGGCCCAGGCCTTGTGGTGCCATGGGACCAGTGCTGCCAGTGCTGTCAGAGGGAGGGCAAGAAGAGAACGTCGTTGCATGGTGGGCCTTGATGTGACGGGTTTCAGGCGTGGCGCAGTGCATCCACGATGTCCATGCGCGCGGCGCGCCGTGCGGGCCACCAGGCCGAGGCCAGGGTGACCGCCAGCAGGCCCACGATGCTGCCTGCCAGCAATGGCAGGTCTTGCCACACCCGCACCAGCACCAGGTAGGCGTAGGAATAACCTGGGGGTGTCCACGTCCAGCCGCTGTGGTTGATGGCCCAGGCCACCACGGCCGTGGCCAGCAGGCCCAGCACCGTGCCCGCCGCGCCCAACAGCAGGGCTTCGCACAGGAACAGGCGGCGGATACCGCTGCAGCGCTGGCCCATGGCACGCAGGGTGCCAATCTCCACCGTGCGCTCCACCACCGCCGTGCCCATGGTGTTGGCAATGGTGAACAGCACGATCACAGCAATCAGCAGTGCGATGAAGCCGAACATGGATGCCATGAACTCATCCGTCTGGCCGAACATCGGATTCAGCGTGCGGAAGTCCAGCACCTCCAGCGCTTGCGCGGCAAACTGCTGGCCCAGCAGTGCCTCCAGCCGGGCACGTGCCGCAGGCAACTGGGCGGTGTGGTGCAGTTGCACCACGATGGAGGTGACCTCGGGCGCTTGCGTGCCGTAGAGCAGGCGCTGGGCCTGGGGCAGGTGCATGGCGAGGTAGATATCGTCAATGGCCTTGACGCCCAGGTTGACTGCCTTGATGGCTTGCAGGCTCGCCACGTTGGGTGCCCCTCGGGCGGTGGCCACCAGCATCTCGATGCGCTGTGCAGACGGCTCGGGCGGTGTGGATCGCTCCAGGGCCGACAGGGCGGCCACGTCGTCGGGCACGGCGGCGGCGTCTGCGGCCTGGTGGGTGGCAGGGGAGCGTGCGTTTTCGCAGTCTGGCACCTGGAGCGCAGCGCACAGTTGCAGCTTGCGGGCCACGCCGGTGCCGATGACGGCGGCGTTGGCTGCCGTGCCTTCCAGTGCCAGGGGCTGGGCGTAGCTGACCATTTCGTAGTCGTTCCATTGCATCAGGCGGTTGTATTCCTGTGCCACCAGGCCGTTGGCCAGCACCGAGCGCGTGTGGCCCGACTCCATGTGTCCCGCAATGCCGCCCAGTTGCAGCGTCGGCGTCACCACGCGCAGCAGGGGCGCCAGTTCGGGGGCGCTGGCGATGGCATCCATGATGCGCTGGTAACCCGCAATGCCATAGGCCGACGGGTTGTCGCCCCCATCCACAAAATAGCCGCGCCGCTGTACCTGCAGGTGGCCGCTGAACTGGACGAAGCCGGTCTCCATGCCATACAGGATGTTGGAACGGTAGCCGCCAAACAGCAGGATGGCGGTGAGCCCCACCACCATGGCCAGCAGGGTGGCCAAGGAGCGGCGGCGGTTGCGCAGCAGGTTGCGCAGGGCGAGCATCCAGAGGTTCATGCGGCCACCTCCGTGCGGTTGCCCTGGTGCTCTATGGCTTCGATGCGGCCGTCGCGGATGCGCACCACGTCGTCGGCCTGGGCCAGCACCATGGGATCGTGGGACGAGAACACAAAGCTGGCGCCGCGTGCGCGCTGCAGGCGGCGCATCAGGGCAATGATCTCGGCACCGGTCTGACTGTCGAGATTGGCAGTGGGCTCGTCGGCCAGCACCAGCGCGGGCTCGGTGGCCAGGGCCCGGGCAATGGCCACGCGCTGGCGCTGCCCGCCCGAGAGTTGCCCTGGGCGGTTGCCTGCGCGGTCTGCCAGGCCCACGGCGTCGAGCAGCGCGCGCACCCGCTCTTTGCGCTGGGCGGACGGCACAGCGGCCAGCACCAGCGGGTATTCCACATTCTCAAAGGCGGTCAGCACCGGCAGCAGGTTGAAGTTCTGGAACACGAACCCGATGCGCCGTGCGCGAAAGTCCGACAGCGCATCGTCCGCCATGGCCTGCACGGCCTGGCCATCCACCTGGATTTCGCCTGTATCGGGCCGGTCGATGCAGCCCATCATGTTGAGCAGCGTGGTCTTGCCGCTGCCGGAGGGGCCGCACAGCACGGTGAAGCGGCCGGGCCGGATGTCGATATTCACTGCGCTCAGGGCGGGCACGGTCACGGTGTCCAGCCGGTAGGTCTTGCCGACGTTGCGTAAACTCACTGGGTACATGCAGACTCCCTTGTTGATGCATGGCGTCCATCGTAAGAAGCCCACCCAGGGCGTGTATGGAATGATTGCGACATAGCCGCCTGCGGCACCTCCGCCGTACCACCATTTGCGCAAAGTGCCCGCCTGGCCCCGGGAGCCCGGTATGTCCTATAGCGATGCGCGCTCTGAACTGTGGCTGCCGCGCACCGCCCTGGCTTCCTGCGTGCGCGGGGTGGTAGCGCGCGATACGCGGTCTGAGGCATTGCAAGAGCCGCAGCGCTACAACCGGTTGCCGGCAGTTCCGACCTGTACCCTGCTGTGGTACTTGCAGGGCGAATGCCATCTGCTGGCGCCCGATGCACCGGCGCAGCCCCACAGCCCACGCACACCCATTGCTTCTGCCACCTTGTGCGGCCCTTTCACCCGGCCCACCATCAGCTGGAACCCCGGCCCCATGCACGCTTTCTCGGTACTGCTCATGCCCGATGCGCTGGCGCACATGACGGGCCTGGATACCACTGCGCTGCTGGATCGGATTGTTCCGGTGCGAGAAGTCTTCGATGCCGAATGGCAGGCAATGTTTGCCCAGGTGGCGCAGGCAGCCGACGACGAGCAGCGTGTGGCCCTGGTCGAGTCCTTTTTGCTGCCGCGCTGGCAGCAATCGCGGCCTGCGTCGGCGCTGCACAGCCACATGCTGACCGACTGGTCGCGCAGCGTGGCCCTGCGCGCCGCCAGCTCAGGCCTGGGCCGCAGCCTGCGCCAGGCCGAGCGCCGCATCAAGCAATGGACCGGGCAAACGCAGCGCAACCTGCATGGGCTGGGCCGCTCGGAGCGCGCCTTCTTTGAGGGCGCACAGGCGCACCAGGACGGCGCTGTGCGCTGGGGGGACATTGCCGATGCCAGCGGCTATGCCGACCAGGCCCACATGTGCCGCGAGTCCCGGCGCATCACAGGCTACGCGCCGGGCGAGCTGTACCGCCTGATGCAGAGCGATGAGAGTTTCTGGGCCTACCGGCTGTGGGCTTTTGGAGTGGGGGTTTTGCTGGAGTAAGCACCCAGCAAAACCACACCGGGACAAACCCTCACACCCACGCACATTCGCAGGTGAAGTGGCGCAAAAACTTCGGCTGCTTGGTGATCTTCACGCCGCGAATACTCGCGGCTTTTTCCTTCACCTCCGCAATCACCTCGGCCGCGTAGTCAAAGTGGCTTTGCGTGTACATGCGGCGCGGGAAGGCCAGGCGCACCAGTTCCATGCTGTGGTAGGTCTCGGTGCCGTCATCGAGGCGCTTGCCGAACATCACCGAGCCGATCTCCACGCCGCGAATGCCGCCCTCCAGGTACAGCGCGTTGCACAGCGCCCAGGCCGGGTAGTGCTGCACCGGCATGTCGGGCAGCACGGTCTTGGCGTCGATGTAGACGGCGTGGCCGCCCGTGGGGCGCACGAACCCGACGCCGGCGGCATCGAGCTTCTCGCCCAGGTACTCGGCGGTACGCAGGCGGTAGCGCAGGTAGTCCTCATCCATGCCCTCCTCCAGGCCCATGGCCAGGGCTTCGAGGTCGCGCCCAGCCATGCCGCCGTAGGTCGGAAAGCCTTCCATCATGATCAGGCCGTTCCTCACCCCATCGAGCCATTCATCACTGCGCAGCACGATGAAGCCGCCGATGTTGACCATGCCGTCCTTCTTGGCGCTCATGGTGGCGCCGTCGGCGTAGGAGAACATTTCGCGCACGATGTCCTTGATGGGCGTGTTCTCATAACCCGGCTCGCGCATCTTGATGAACATGGCGTTCTCGGCAAAGCGGCACACGTCCATGATGAAAGGCTTGCCGTATTTTTTCAGCAGCGCGGCGTAGGCGCGGATGTTGGCCATCGACACCGGCTGGCCGCCGCCGGTGTTGTTGGTCACGGTGATCATGCCAAACGGAATGCGCGTACCGTGCTGCTGGAGCACGGCCTCGGCTTTTTCCAGGTCGATGTTGCCCTTGAAAGGGGCGATGGTGGCCGGCTGCAGGCCGACGGCGGCCACGCAGTCCAGCGCCTCGACGCCCATGGATTCGAGGTTGCCACGCGTGGTGTCGAAGTGGCAGTTGTTGGGCACCAGGTCGCCCGCCTTGCAGGTGGCGCCGAACAGCACCTTCTCGGCCGCGCGGCCTTGGTGCGTGGGCACGAAATACGGCATGCCGGTGATGTCCTGGATCACCCTTTCCAGGCGGTAGAAGCTGCGCGCGCCGGCATAGCTCTCGTCGCCCTCCATGATGGCGCCCCACTGCCGGGCGCTCATGGCGCCGGTGCCGGAGTCGGTGAGGAAGTCGAGGATGACGTCCTCGGC
>JAJTBK010000115.1 GCA_021286965.1 Comamonadaceae bacterium
CTGGATGGCACCCTTCCTGTCCTTCACCGCCGAAGAAGCCTGGAAGGTGTTTGGCCACAGCCCCTCCATCTTCCTGGAAACCTACCAAACCCTGCCCGCCGGCGACGAGGCGCTGCTGGCCAAGTGGGCGCGCATCCGCGCCATCCGCGACCTGGCGAACAAAGAGATCGAGCAGCTGCGCACGCAAGGCGGCGTCGGCAGTTCGCTGCAGGCGCGCTTGCAGCTCACCGCCGCCCCCGAGGACTACGCGCTGCTCGCCAGCCTGGGCGATGATTTGAAGTTCCCGTTCATCGTTTCTGCTATTGATTTGGTAGCTGGTGACGCTCTCCAGATCAGCGTTAGCGCCATTTCCGATGCCAAATGCGAGCGCTGCTGGCATTACCGCGCCGACGTCGGCAGCAACGCGCAGCACCCCACGCTGTGCGGCCGCTGCGACAGCAACCTGCACGGTGCGGGCGAATCCCGCACCCACGCCTGATGCGCTGCGCCAATCCCCACAAGAGCGCCAGCCTCTGGCCCTGGCTGACCTGGGCGCTGCTGCTGTTCGTGGCCGACCAGCTGAGCAAGGCGCTGATCCTGGGCGCCTACCAGCTCGGCGAGGCAACGCCGGTGACCGGCTTTTTCAACCTCGTGCGCGCGCACAACAGCGGCGCGGCGTTTTCCTTTTTGGCCGACGCCGGCGGCTGGCAGCGCTGGGGCTTTGTCGCCTTTGGCCTGGCAGCGGCGCTGTTCATCGTCTGGCAGCTGTGCCAGCACCCGGGGCAAAAGCTGTTTGCGTTTGCGCTCTCGAGCATCCTCGGCGGCGCCATTGGCAACGTCGTCGATCGGCTGCAGCACGGCTATGTGGTGGATTTTCTGGACTTCCACTGGGCCTTTCTGGCGGGCCTGTTCCACGGCGGGCATTTTCCGGCCTTCAATCTTGCCGACTGCGCCATCACCATCGGCGCCATCGGCCTGATCCTCGACGAGCTGCTGCGCGCGCGCCGCCCGCAGGCTTGACCCCCCGCCGGGCTGCGCCATTGCGCACCCGGGCGCCAGCAACGGCGCCCGGCAGTAGACTGCAGGGTTCGATACCGCGCGCCGCCCGGCTGTTGGCGCACGCCCAGGAGACAACGCCGCCGCCATGAAGCACCTACTGAACCTGCTCGCCGCCATTGCCCTGCTGGTCTGGGGCACCCACCTGGTGCGCGCCGGCGTGCTGCGGGTGTTTGGCGCCAACCTGCGCAGCCTGCTCGCGCGCAGCATGGGCAACCGCTTCACGGCGGCGCTGTCGGGCATCGGCGTCACGGCGCTGGTGCAGTCGAGCACCGCGACCTCGCTCATGACGGCCTCCTTCGTCGGCCAGGGCCTCATCAGCCTGCCGGCGGCGCTGGCGGTGATGCGCGGCGCCGACATCGGCACGGCGCTGATGGCGCTGCTGTTCTCCACCGACCTGTCCTGGCTCTCGCCGCTGTTCATCTTCGTCGGCGTGGTGCTGTTCCTGGCACGGCAAGAGACGACCGCCGGGCGCGTGGGCCGGGTCTGCATCGGCCTGGGGCTGATGCTGCTGGCGCTCGAACGCATCACCCAGGCCACCGACCCGATGATGGCCTCGCCCGTGACGCAGGCGCTGCTGCAGTCCATGGGCAGCGACCTGCTGGCCGAAATCTTGATCGGCGCGGTGCTCGCCATCGTCTCGTACTCCAGCCTGGCGGTGGTGCTCTTGATTGCCGCCATGGCCGGCTCGCACATCGTGCCCGTGCCCATGGCGCTGGCCATGGTGCTGGGGGCGAACCTGGGCAACGGCCTGGCGGCCATTTTGACCATGGCCAAGTCCTCGGTCGAGGTGCAGCAGGTCACCGTCGGCAACATGGTGTTCAAGATCATGGGCGTGCTGCTCATGGCGCCGACCATCGGCCTGTGGCTGCAGTACGTGCAGCCGCACATGCCCGCCGACGCGCACGGCGTGGTGCTGTTTCACCTGGCGTACAACGTCATCATCAGCGTCGGCTTCATCGGCCTGACGCAGGCGGTGGCGCAGCTGGTGGCGCGCCTGATGCCGCCGCCCGACCCGGCGAGCAAGAACCCGCTGCGCCCGCACCACCTCGACCCCTCGGCGCTGGCCACGCCGTCGCTGGCCATCTCCTGCGCCGCGCGCGAGGCGCTGCACCAGGCCGATCTGGTCGAAACCATGTTGATCGGCATGTTCGAGGTCATCCGCAGCGACGATTTGAAGCGCTCGGCCGAGCTGCGCCAGCTCGACGACACGGTCGATGAGCTGTACTCGGCCATCAAGTACTACCTGACGAAAATCTCGCGCGCCGAGCTCGACGAGCGCGAGGGCCGGCGCTGGACCGACATCATCAGCTTCACCATCAACATGGAGCAGATCGGCGACATCATCGAGCGCGTGCTGATCGACATCGAGGACAAGAAAATCAAGCGCGGCTTCCAGTTCTCCGAAGCCGGCCTGCAGGAGATCACCGAACTGCACGCGCGCCTGCTGGACAACCTGCGCCTGGCGATGAGCGTGTTCCTCAACGGCGACCTGCGCGACGCACACCGCCTGCTCGAAGAGAAGGTGCGCTTTCGCGACCTCGAACGCAGCTACGCCGCCGCCCACCTGGCGCGCCTGTCCGAGCGCACCGTGCAGAGCATCGAAACCAGCTCGCTGCACATCGACCTGCTCAGCGAGCTCAAGCGCATCAACTCGCTGCTGTGCTCCATGGCCTACCCCATCCTGGAGACCACCGGCGCCCTGGCCCCCAGCCGCCTGCGCAGCAACAACCCGCCCGAGCCGCCCGGCCACGAGAGACTATGATTTTGATAGCTACTCGCGCTTGACCAGCAAGGGTTAGCAGCCAATTACAGCATCAAAATCGAAGATCCCGTGGTGCGCCGCGCCTCCAGATCGCGGTGCGCCTGCTGCACCTCAGCGAGCGGGTAGCGCTGGTCGATGCGGATCTGCACCGCCCCGCTTTGCACCACGGCAAACAGCGCGTCCGCCATGGCCTGGGTGGCGGCGCGCGTGGCGATGTGGGTGAACAGCGTCTGGCGCGTGACGTAGAGCGAGCCGCGTGCGCCCAGGAGCGCGGGCGCAAACGGCGGCACCGGGCCCGAGGCGTTGCCAAAACTGGCCATGAGGCCAAAGGGGCGCAGGCAGTCGAGCGATTTTTCCCAGGTGTCCTTGCCCACCGAGTCGTACACCACCTTGACCCCCTGGCCGGCGGTGATCTCGCGCACGCGGGCGGCAAAATCCTCGCGCCGGTAGTTGATGGCGTGGGCGGCGCCGTGCGCCAGGGCGAGCTGGCATTTTTCGTCGCTGCCGGCCGTGGCGATCAGCTGCAGGCCCAGCGCGCGCGCCCACTGGCAGGCGATCAGGCCCACACCCCCGGCGGCGGCATGGAACAGCACCGCATCGCCCGCCTGCAGCCCCTCCACCGGGCGCGTCTTGAGCAGCAGGTACTGCGCCGTCAGGCCCTTGAGCATCATGGCGGCGCCGGTTTCAAAGCTGATGCCATCGGGCAGGCGACAGACGCAGCGCGCCGGCATGATGCGCTCCTCGCAGTAGCTGCCCGGCGGCGTGCTGGCGTAGGCCACGCGCTCGCCCACCTGCAGGTGCTGCACGCCCGCGCCCAGCGCCAGCACCACGCCCGCGCCCTCCATGCCGATGCCAGCGGGCAGCTGCAGGGGGTACAGGCCGCTGCGGTGGTAGCAGTCGATGAAGTTCAAGCCAATGGCGTGGTGGCGGATATGCACCTCGCCCGGGCCGGGGCTGCCCACGGCGGTGTTGACCAGCTCCAGCACCTCGGGGCCGCCATGCTGGCGGATATGAACGGCAAGGGTCATGGCCCTTCCTCCTGCAAAAAAGTCATGCAGCCCACATCGTGCCACGGCAACGGGTACAGTCGCAAACCCTATGCGTTCACAGCTTTCGCCCAGCAGCCTCTTCATGCTCACGGCCGCGCCCCTGCTCTGGGCCGGCAACGCCGTGGTGGGGCGTGCCCTGGCGCCCTTGGTGGCGCCCATCACCCTGAATTTCCTGCGCTGGCTGATCGCCGCCGTGCTGCTGCTGCCGCTGGCCTGGCAGGTGCTGCGCCCGGACAGCAGCCTGTGGCCGCACTGGCGCCGCTTCGCCCTGCTCGGGCTGCTGGGCATTGGCAACTACAACGCGCTGCAGTACCTGGCGCTGCAAACCTCGACACCGCTGAACGTGACCCTGGTGGGCTCGGGGATGCCGGTGTGGATGCTGCTGGTGGGCGCCCTGTTCTTTGGCGTGCCGGCCTCGCGCCAGCAGCTGGCGGGGGCGCTGCTGTCGGTCACCGGGGTGCTGACCGTGCTCAGCCGGGGCAGCTGGGCGCAGCTGCTGGCGCTGCGCCTGGTGCCAGGTGACCTGTACATGGTGCTGGCCACCATCTCCTGGGCCTTTTACAGCTGGCTGCTGGTGCGCACGCAAGAGCCGCAGCCGATGCGCAGCGACTGGTCGGCGTTCTTGCTGGCGCAAATCATTTTCGGCCTGGGCTGGTCGGGCGCCTTTGCCGGCGTCGAGGCCGGGTTGGGCCTGGTGCACGTCACCTGGGGTTGGCCGCTGCTGGCGGGGCTGCTGTTCATCGCCATCGGCCCGGCGGTGCTGGCCTACCGCTTCTGGGGCGTGGGCGTGCAGCGCGCGGGGCCGGTGCTGGGCGGTTTTTTCATCAACCTCACGCCGCTGTTTGCCGCCCTGCTCTCAGCCGCCTTCCTGGGCGAGCGGCCCCAGGCCTACCACGGGCTGGCTTTTGTGCTCATCGTCGGCGGCATCGTCGTCAGCTCGCGCCGCACCTGACGCCGGCGCCACCAGGGCCAGCAGCTGCGCCGGCGGCAGCGGCCGGGCGTAGAGGTAGCCCTGGTACAGGTGGCAGCCGTAGCCGGCCAGGGCGTCGCGCTGGGCGGTGGTCTCCACGCCCTCGGCAATCACCTCCAGCTCCAGCGTGCGCGCCATGGCGATGATGGTCTGCACGATGACGTCGTCGCTGTGCTGCAGGCCCAGCTGGCGCACGAAGGACTGGTCGATCTTGAGCTGGTCCAGCGGCAGCCGCGTCAGGTAGGCGAGCGAGGAATGGCCGGTGCCGAAGTCGTCCATGGAAAAGCGCACGCCCTTGGTGCGCAGGGCATGCATCTTGGCGATCGAATCCTGCACGTCTTCGAGCACCAGCGACTCCGTCAATTCGAGCTTGAGCAGGTGCGCTGGCGCAGCACTGACGCGCAGCGCCTGCAGCACCTGCTCGACAAAGCCGGCCTGGCGGAACTGGCGCGCGCTCACGTTCACCGCCAGCGCCCGCCCTCCGAGCGCCCCGCCCTGCCAGGCCGCCAGCTGCTCGCAGGCCTGGCGCAACACCCATTGGCCGAGGGCGCCAATCAGGCCCGACTCCTCGGCCACGGCGATGAACTCGCCCGGCGCCACGCTGCCGCGCTGCGGGTGCTGCCAACGCAGCAGCGCCTCGGCGCCGACCAGCTGGCCGTCCCGGCGAAACTGCGGC
>JAJTBK010000153.1 GCA_021286965.1 Comamonadaceae bacterium
CACCCGACGGCGATACGCACCACCATCGACGGCCTGCGCCGGCGCCTGCCGCCAGGCCAGCGCATCCTGGCGGTGTTCGAGCCGCGCAGCAACACCATGAAGCTCGGCAGCATGAAGGCGCAGCTGCCCTGGGCGCTGGAGCAGGCCGACCTGGCGTTTTGCCACACCGCCGGCCTCGACTGGGACGCCAGCGCCGCCCTCGCCCCCCTGGGGGCGAAGGCGCACACCGCCGCCGACATCGCCACCCTGGTGGCCCAGGTGCGCGCCGCCGCCCGCCCCGGTGACCAGGTGCTGTGCATGAGCAACGGCGGCTTTGGCGGCGTGCATGGCCTGCTGCTGCAGGCACTGCAGCCGCAGGGCTAGAACGTCACCGCCATCGCCGGCACGTCGATGCGCACCAGGGGCCGCGCCAGCACGGCGCTGGCGGCCTGGGCAAAGGTTTGCGCCCACTGCGCATCGGCCCAATGGGCGGCGCTGGCGGCCTGGGCCACGACCAGCACCTTGTCGGCCAGCAGCACCTTGCCGCTGGCACGCAGGGGCTCGCAGTCGAGCTGCGTGAACTGCACATCGAGCCACTGGCGCGCTGCCTCGTTGGCCAAGGGCGCGCTGCCGTCGAGGTCAAACCGCATTTCCTGCTGGGGCGACAGAACCACCCGTACTTCGCTGTGCATGGCGTGCTTTCCTTGCAAAAAGAGGACAGCTTAGCAGCGCTGGCGGCGTGCCTGCACGGCTTCGGACAGCTCCTGCAGCAGCGCCGCCGAGTCGTCCCAGGACAGGCAGGCATCGGTGATGCTCTGGCCGTACTCCAGCGCCTGCGGATCGTCCTTGCCGGGCGTGAACTTTTGCGCCCCGGCCACCAGGTGGCTCTCGACCATGACGCCAAAGACGCTGCGCGAGCCGGCGGCGATCTGCGCGCCGATGTCGCGCGCGACATCGACCTGGCGCTGGTGCTGCTTGGCGCTGTTGGCGTGGCTGCAGTCCACCATCAAGGTCGGCGGCAGGCCGGCCGCTTGCAGGCTTTCGCAGGCAGCGGCGACGCTGGCGGCGTCGTAGTTGGGCGCCTTGCCGCCGCGCAGGATGACGTGGCAGTCCTGGTTGCCGTTGGTGCGCACGATGGCCACCTGGCCGTTCTTGTGCACCGACAGGAAGTGGTGCCCCCGGCCGGCGGACTGGATGGCGTCGGTGGCGATGCGAATGTTGCCGTCGGTGCCGTTCTTGAAGCCGATCGGCGCCGACAGGCCGCTGGCGAGTTCGCGGTGCACCTGGCTTTCGGTGGTGCGCGCACCAATCGCACCCCAGCTGATGAGGTCGCCGATGTACTGCGGGCTGATGACGTCGAGGAACTCGCTCGCCGCCGGCACGCCCAGGCGGTTGATGTCGATGAGCAGCTGGCGCGCGATGCGCAGGCCCTCGTCGATGCGGTAGCTCTCGTCGAGGTAGGGGTCGTTGATGAGGCCCTTCCAGCCGACGGTGGTGCGCGGCTTCTCGAAGTACACGCGCATCACCACCTCCAGCGTGCCTTGGTATTTTGCGCGCAGCACCTGCAGGCGGCGGGCGTAGTCGAGCGCCGCGACGGGGTTGTGGATGGAGCAGGGGCCGATGATGACCAGCAGGCGGTCGTCGCTGCCGGCCATGATGTGGCGGATGTTCTGGCGCGTCTGGCTGATGAGGGTTTCAACCCCCGTGCCACGGATGGGGAAGAAGCGGATCAAATGTTCGGGAGGGGGTAGCACGGTGATGTCCTGGATGCGTTCGTCGTCGGTCTGGCTGGTTTTGTCGACGGCGCGGTACCAGGCGTCGCTGGCGGGGGTGGCTTGAGCGGTCATGGGCTAGTCTCTCGAACAGTGGATAGAAAATGGACAACAAAAAACCGCCGGGCTGTGACAGCTGCGGC
>JAJTBK010000156.1 GCA_021286965.1 Comamonadaceae bacterium
GATCCGCTGGGCCACGATACCGGCTCGCTGCCACGTCCTCTGTCCGTGGGCAGCATCGTCCTGACCACGCTGCCGCCAGACGCCGCCGCGCTGGCCGCGCAGCGTGGCTACCTACCGGCGCGCGTGCCGCTGCTCAAGCGCGTGGGCGCCGTCGCGCCGCAGGAGGTGTGCATCACTGGCCGCGTCGTCCGCATCGACGGCGTGCCTTCGGCCGCCGTGCTGCCTGCCGACCGCTGGGGCCGGCCGCTGCCATCTTGGCAGCAGTGCCGTCACCTAGAACCCGGCGAACTGTTCCTGCTCAGTGTGACCAACCCGGCGTCGTTCGACAGCCGGTATTTCGGGCCGGTCAGCACATCCGCCGTGATCGGCGTCGCGCATCCGGTCTGGCTGGAGTCCCGCCCATGATGGCCGCCGACTCGCTGCACGTCGCCGTGCATCTTGTCGTGCCATCGGGCGTGTCGTGCTGCTGGCCGTCGCCGTGTCGTAGCGCGTGCAGTGCGAGCGCATCCGCGCCGCACTTCGCGCTGCCTTCGGCGCAGCCATCCAACGTGCAGGCGTCTTGCCTCGAACGCGCCCGGTCTGTGGCCGTGTTCGCGTTCGCCGGCGCGCTGGCTGCTCGCGCAGCAGCGCCGCCGGGCCGCCGCTGCCCGGAGCGCCAGCGAGGGGCAAAGGCGGAAGGCAAGACAAAAGGGTGCGGCACCTGTCGGCCCGCAAAGCCAGTCTGCACGTGGGGGTGGCGCGGCACGGAGCGGCTTCGCCGCCGTGCCGCGTGGGGCGCGAAGCCCGCGCCAATACAGGCTTGTCCGCGTGCTTCGCACGACCGGACACGCCAGAGCTTGCAGGGAGCGCAGCCATGACCGACCGCCGCGACGATGATTTCCGCATCCGCCCCAGTGCCCCGAAGAACCGGGGCCAGGGCTTCGTCTCCAAGGTGCTCAAGCAGGCAGGCAAGGCCAGCAGCGGCAAGTCCTCGGTGCGCCGTCCTGGCGCCAGCGGCAGCGGACAGCGCGCCGGCCAGCGGCCCGGCTCGCGCCTGGGACGCGGCCACACGGCAGCGCGCTTCGCGGGGGCGAAGCTCACGCCCATGTCGCGGCGCGTGGCCATCAAGACGCTGCTGGTCAATCAGCAGCGGGCCAGCCCGCAGTCGCTCGCCAAGCACCTGCGCTACATCGAGCGCGACGGCGTGGGCCGCGATGGCGAGCCGGGCCAAGCCTACGGGCCGCAGACCGATACCGCCGACCTCGACGCCTTCAAGGAACGCTGCGCCGATGACCGGCATCATTTCCGCTTCATCCTCTCGCCCGAGGATGGCGCCGAGCTGGAAGACCTGCGCACCTACACGCGGCACCTGATGGGCCGCATGGAAGCTGACTTGGGTACGCGGCTGGAATGGGTGGCGGTCGATCACTGGAACACCGACAACACACACACGCACATCGTCGTGCGCGGGCGCGACGACACCGGCAAAGACCTCATCATCGCCGGCGACTACATCGCCGACGGCTTCCGCCATCGCGCCGCCGAACTGGCGACCGAATGGCTGGGGCCGCGCACCGAGCTGGAGATCCAGCAGACCTTGCGGCGCGAGGTGGATCAGGAGCGGTGGACGAACCTGGATCGCACGCTCAAGCGCGAGCTGGGCGACGATGGCCTGGTGCATGTCGAACGGCTCAACGAGTCGAGGTTGCAACGCCAGTGCCTGCTGCTGATCGGCCGCCTGCAACGCTTGCAGCGCCTGGGCCTGGCCGACGAGACGCAGCCCGGCACCTGGGCCGTCCATGCCGATGCGGAAAAGACCCTGCGTGCCCTGGGCGAGCGCGGCGACATCATCCGCACCATGCAGCGGGCCATGCGGGGCGAGCCGCGCGAGCTGGCGGTATTCGAGCCTGGCGACGATGGTCGCACCATCGTCGGCCGCGTGGCCGCGAAGGGGCTGGCCGACGAGCTGCGCGACCGGGGCTATCTGGTCATCGACGGCGTGGACGGCAAGGCCCACTACGTCGCGCTCAACGCCCGCGACGAGCTGGCGAACTATCCGGCCGGCGCCGTGGTGGAGGTGAAGGGATCGGCCGACGTGCGCGCGGCCGACAAGAACATCGCCGCACTGGCGAGCGATGGCCTGTACCGCACCGACCACCACCTTGCCATCGCGCAGGGTCAGGCCGCGCCGGGCCGTGATCCACAGGAAGTCGTCGCGGCCCACGTCCGCCGGCTCGAAGCCCTGCGCCGCGCCGGCATTGTGGAGCGTGTCACCGAAGGTCTATGGAAGGTACCGGACGACCTGGCTGAGCAGGGCCGCCGCTACGACGCACAGCGCCTGGGCGGCGTAGCCGTGGAGCTGAAATCGCACCTGCCCATCGAGCGGCAGGCGCGCGTGATCGGGGTCACCTGGCTCGACCAGCAACTGATCGGCGGCGGCTCGGGCCTGGGCGACCTGGGCTTTGGCGGCGAGGCCAAGCAGGCAATGCAGCAGCGCGCCGACTTCCTGGCGGAACAGGGACTGGCCGAGCGGCGCGGGCAGCGCGTGATCCTCGCGCGCAACCTACTGGGCACACTACGCGATCGGGAACTGGCACAGGCCGCCAAAGACATTGCGGCCGACACCGGCCTGGAGCATCGCCCGGTGGCCGACGGGCAGCGCGTGGCCGGTATCTACCGGCGCAGCGTCATGCTCGCCAGCGGTCGGTACGCGATGCTGGACGACGGCATGGGCTTCAGCTTGGTGCCGTGGAAGCCAGTGATCGAGCAGCGGTTGGGGCAGCCGCTTGCGGCGACAGTGCGTGGCGGAACGGCCTCATGGGAAATCGGGCGTCGGCTTGGGGTTTCTTTGGGCTAGTCACTTGAGGCTATGTGCCCCATGAACATGACCCCTGCGCGTTGCTGGCTCGTGCACCTGGCGCGATGCTGAGGACAGTTCGGTCAAGATGCCGCACTGGCTGGCCTGCTGGGATTCCCGGCAGCTTTCCCGCAAGGTCTTGAGCTGTCGTTCCAACGCTTTCAATTCCTTGATGCGGGTAGCCACATGGTCGATGTGCTCGTCGAGCAGGTCATTCACCTGGGCGCAGTTCTCGTGCGGAGCATCCTTGAAGCGCAATAGAACCCGGATTTCATCCAGTGTCATGTCCAAACCCCGGCAGTGCCGGATGAAGGACAGTCGGTCAACGTGTTCTTCTGCGTACATGCGGTAGTTGCCATCTGTACGGGCCGTTTCTGGTAGCAAGCCTTCACGCTCGTAGTACCGGATCGTCTCTACCTGGGTATGTGCGGCCTTAGCCAGTTCGCCGATTTTCATAGCTTCATCTTGAGCGGTCGCGAGTTTTTCTCCAAGGCTCATTGTAGGCGCTTGACTCTGTAGTGGGTATAGGGTTTCCAATTTGCCTGAAAAGGAGAATTTCATGAACCCTGCCCACCAACGCCAACACGCCGACGCTGCTTGCTGCGGGAGTAGCTGTGCAACAGTGCCTGCGGTGCCCGAGCCAACACCGTCTGATCCAACGACTGTCGAGCCGCAGCGCTTTCGCATAGCAAACATGGACTGCGCCTCGGAGGAGTCGGAAATCCGCCGGGCGCTGGAAGGCATGGCGGGGATTCGCGGCCTGCGATTCAACCTAGGGGATCGAGAGCTTGCCATTGCCGCCGATGACCACGCGCTGCCCCAAGCCCTGGAAGCGATCCGCAAAGCGGGTTTCAAGCCAGAACCCCTCGGCGCGAAGAATGCCCAGCGCTTCCGCATTGCAAACATGGACTGTGCCTCGGAGGAGTCGGAAATCCGCCGGGCGTTGGACGGCATGGCGGGAATTCGTAGCCTGCAATTCAATCTGGGCGACCGCGAGCTGGCCATTGCCGCCGATGATCCTGTCTTGCAGCAGGCGGTGGACGCGATCCGCAAGGCAGGCTTCAAGCCGGAACCTCTTGGCGATACCGGGTCGTCGGCTGCTGCCGCTGCGGTTGCCTCGCCAACGGGCTTCTGGACGACCTGGGGCAAGTCGCTGGGCGCCTTGGGGCTCGCCGTGGCGGCCGAAGGCTTGGCATTCGCCTTCCCAGACAGCGTGCCAGTCAAGGCGCTGGGAATGGCACTGGCTGCGGCGGCCATCGCGCTGTCGGGTTTCTCGGTTTACGGCAAGGGACTGGCCGCGCTGCGACAGGGCCGCTTGAACATCAATGCCCTGATGACCGTGGCCGTGACCGGCGCTTTTCTGATCGGCCAGTGGCCCGAAGCGGCGATGGTGATGGCCTTGTATGCCATTGCGGAAGCCATCGAGGCGCGCGCCGTGGATCGGGCGCGCGGTGCCATCAAGAGCTTGCTGGCGCTCGCGCCGGAGCAGGCCGAAGTGCGTCAAGACGACGGCAGTTGGGCACGCATCGGCGTCAAGGAAGTCACTGTGGGCGCGACGGTGCGTATTCGCCCCGGCGAGCGCCTTCCTCTGGATGGCATCGTGACCTTGGGCCAGAGCGCCATTGACCAATCCCCCGTGACCGGCGAAAGCCTGCCGGTGGACAAGAGCCCTGGCGATGAAGTCTTCGCCGGCACCATCAATCAGGCTGCGGCGCTGGAAATCCGTGTTACGGCGCCTGCTTCCGACAGCACGCTGG
>JAJTBK010000208.1 GCA_021286965.1 Comamonadaceae bacterium
TGCTTTCTGGCACGGCAGGTTCCTTCATGGGTTGCGTTGATTTTAGGCACAGCCACCGCCAGCGCCGGCGGCGCTAACCCTGAGCCCACCGGGCTGCAGTGGCTCTTTTTTGTCACACCGGGCACGCGCGAACCCTGGCGCAGTGGTACAAACGCGGCCCACAGCGGCGCTGGCAAGAAAACAACAGGGTCAACCCCAGTGGCCGCTGCAGCCCGCATTGCCCCACTTTTTTCAAAGGATTGTCATGAAGAAGTCTCTCATCGCCCTGGGCGCTGCCCTGGCCTGCGCCAGCGGCGCCTACGCCCAAAGCTCGGTGCAAGTCACTGGTTTGATGGACATGTACGCCGGCTCCATGCGCATGGCCGGCGACGCCGGGCGCAGCAACGTCGTCGGCTCGGGCGGCATGACCACCTCGTGGGTGGGCTTCAAGGGCAGCGAGAATCTGGGCGGCGGCTTGAAGGCCAACTTCCAGCTCACCTCCTTCTTGCGCGCCGACACGGGCGAGCCCGGCCGCTTCCCCGGCGACACCTTCTTCTCGCGCGATGCCAACGTCGGCCTCTCCGGCGGTTTTGGCGCCATCACCCTGGGCCGGGGCATGTCGCCCAACTTCCTGCCCACGATTTTGTTCAACCCGTTTGGCGATTCATTCACCGTCTCGCCCCTGGTGCTGCACGCCAACATGCCCGCTCCCGGCATGGCACCGACCACCCCGGCCGACACCGGCTGGAGCAACCAGGTCACCTACACCACGCCCGATTTCCATGGCCTGCAGGCCAACGTGCACTACCAGTTCGGTGAACAAGCTGGCTCCAACAGCAAGAGCAACGTCGGCCTGAACGTGCTCTACTCTGCCGGCCCGCTGGCGCTGACCGGTTTTTACGAGCGCGCCAACATGACCAACCCGACCCCTGTGGTGCAAGACCGCAAGACCGACTGGATGCTCGGCGGCACCTACGACTTCCAGGTGGCCAAAACTTACCTGACCTACGGCCAGGGCAAGACCGACAGCACCGACCTGCGCGGCAAGACTTTCACCCTGGGCGCAGACGTGCCGGTGCTGAGCAAGGCCGGCAGCGTCAAGCTGGCCCTGGCGCGCACCAAGCAAAGCGGCAACGGCGCCGACCTCACCCGCACCACCACCAGCGTGGGCTACGACCATTTCCTCTCCAAGCGCACCGACCTGTACGCCGTTGGCATGTACGACAAAGTGACCGACCTGAGCTCCGGCACCAGCGTGCTGGTGGGCATTCGCCACCGCTTCTAATCCAGCACGCGAGCACCCAAAAAAACGGCGCAGGGCTTGGTGGCCCTGCGCCGTTTTTGCTTCTTTTTTAATAGCTGCTTGCGCTTATCTGGCAAGCGCAACAAGCCGTTTTAATCCGCAGATTGGGTTAAAAAGTTTCCCAATCCCCATCATCAGCACTGGGTTTGGGTGCGCTGGCCTTGGGTGCGGCCAAGGGTTTGGCCGCTGCAGGCGCAGCCACCGGCTTGGCCGCAGGCTGGGCGCCCAGTGCCTTCTTGGGCGGCGCAACGGGCTTGCGCAAAGCCGGGGCTGGGGCTGGGGCTGCGACCGGGGCCGGAGCGTGCGGCGCTGGTGTGCGCGCTGCCGTGGCAAAACCGGTGCCGGACTGCTGCGCCGAGAGCTGGAACACAGCCACCGCGCTCACCAGCTCCTGTGCCTGCTGGTTCAGGCTGGCGGCAGCGGCAGCGCTTTCTTCCACCAGGGCGGCGTTTTGCTGCGTCGCCTGGTCCATCTGCGTCACGGCATCGCCCACCTGGGCCACACCGTTGGCCTGCTCGCTGCTGGCGGCGCTGATCTCGCCCATGATGTCGGTGACGCGGCGGATGGCGCCCACCACCTCCTCCATGGTCGTGCCAGCCATATCCACCAGCTGCGAGCCCTTGTCCACGCGCTCGACGCTGGTGCCGATCAGGCCCTTGATCTCCTTGGCGGCGTCGGCGCTGCGCTGCGCCAGCGAGCGCACCTCGCCGGCGACGACGGCAAAACCCCGCCCCTGCTCGCCAGCGCGCGCGGCTTCGACGGCGGCGTTCAGCGCCAGGATGTTGGTCTGGAAGGCAATACCGTCGATGACGCCGATGATGTCGCTGATCTTGCGACTGGCCTCATTGATGCCACGCATGGTATCGACCACCTGCGACACCACCTCACCGCCCTGCGCCGCCACCGTCGAGGCGTTGAGCGCCAGCTGGTTCGCCTGGCGGGCGTTGTCGGCGTTCTGGCGCACCGTCGAGCCCAGCTGCTCCATCGAGGCGGCTGTTTCTTCGAGCGCACTGGCCTGGCTTTCGGTGCGTGCCGACAGATCATGGTTGCCCGAGGCAATCTCACTGCTGGCCGTGGCCACGCCCTCGGCCCCCCGGCGCACGCCGGCAACCACACCGGCGAGTTTGTCGCGCATCTCCAGCAGCGCCTGCAGCAGCTGGCCGATCTCATCCTGGCTTTGCACCCGAATGGCGGCGGCCAGGTTGCCCTCGGCAATTTCACGCGTGGCGCGCACGGCCTCGCCCACCGGGCCGGTGATCAGACGCGCCATCCACCAGCCAAGCACGATCGCCACGGCAATGGACAGCACCAGCACACCAATGACCAGCGCCCGCGCGCTGCTGTAGGCGCTTTGCGAGGTGACGAAGGCCTGGCTCGCGCCGTCGCGGTTGATGTCGGACAGCTTGCCAATTTGCTCGGCCATGCTGGCAAAGCTTTTTTGCGAGTCGCCATAGAGCAGCTGCACCGCATCGGCCTGGCCGGCATCGCCTTTTTTCACCAGCGCCACGAGCTGCTCCTGGGCACTGAAATACGCCTGGCGCAGACGCTTGAGCTCCTCGTAGCCGCTGGCCTCGACCGGCGTCACCATCGGGGCATAGGTTTTTTCCTGGGCGGCAAAAATTTTGCCCACCGCCTGCACTTCATCGACCAGACGCGCCTTGGCGTTGGCGCCGGCCGAGAGCACCATGCCGATTTCAAGCGCACGCAGGCGGTTGGCGCTGGCACGCATCTCGCCGAGCACCTGCACGCTGGGCAGCCAGTTGCTGGCGATCTCGCGCGTGTCGTCGTTGACTTCGCTGAGCTTGGCCAGCGACAGCAGGCCCAGCACCAGGCTGAGCAGCACCATGGCAGCAAAGGCCAAACCCAGCCTGACCCCGATGCGCAGATTGGCAAATCCCATGTTCGCACCCCTCTCGCCCCAACGGGGCTGGCTATGAAAGACCGGACGGCGTCCGGCAACGCGCGTTGCGCCTTATGCCGTGGCGACGGCCTTGACCAGGCCCATCTCCGTGCTGCTGAGCAAGGACTCGATGTCCATGACGATCAGCATACGCTCGCCCACCGTGGCGATACCCCGGACAAACGCGGCATCGACTGCGCCCTGGAACTGCGGCGCCGGCTTGATGGCCTCGTTCGCCAGCGGCACGACGTCGGCCACGGCATCGACCACCGCACCGAGCACCGTGCCGCCGACGTTGAGGATGATGACCACGGTGAAGTCGGTGTAGTCGGCGCTGGCACAGCCGAGCTTCAAACGCAGATCAACGATCGGCACGATGACGCCACGCAGGTCGATCACGCCCTTGATGAACTCCGGCGCGTGCGCCATGCGCGTGGGCTGCTCGTAGGAGCGGATCTCCTGCACCCGCAGGATGTCGATGCCGTATTCCTCCTGCCCCAGGCGAAAGGTGAGGTATTCAGCCGGGGCGGCTGCGCCCGAACGTGCGGAAGTGGAAACGGTGGTGGCCATGGTGCGTCTTTCAAAAATCCGGGGAACAACAGGGCTGCGACACAACTTGTTGCAGCTTGTGGCGGCATTTTGGCCGATTTTGCACGCTCCGCCCGGCTGCTGTGAACCCTGTGGCCGGCGACAGGCGAAAAAGAGCGGTGGCCCCTGCCGGCACCACCGCTCTTGTTTTAATAGCTGCTGACGCTGACGGGCAGCGCCTATTCCAGTGTTTTGGCCTTCAAGCCAGGGACTTTTGGTAGCTCTCGACGCCGTCGAGCACTTCTTTGTGCGCCGCGTCCACACCCTCCCAGCCCAGCACCTTGACCCACTTGCCTTCTTCCAGATCCTTGTAGTGCTCGAAGAAGTGGCTGATGGCCTTCAGGCGCATGGGGTTGACGTCTTCCACGCTCTTCCAGCCTTCGTACATCTTCAGGATCTTGGTGGTCGGCACAGCCAGCACCTTGCCGTCCACGCCGGCTTCGTCTTCCATCTTCAGGATGCCCAGCGCGCGACAAGGCACGACCACGCCCGGCAGCAGCGGGTAAGGGGTGATGACCAGCACATCGACCGGGTCGCCGTCGCCCGACAGGGTCTGGGGCACGTAGCCGTAGTTGCAGGGGTAGTACATGGCCGTGGTCAGGAAACGGTCCACGAACACCGCGCCCGACTCCTTGTCCACCTCGTACTTGACGGGATCGGACTCAGCGGGGATCTCGATCACCACGTTGAAGGTTTCGGGGATGTTCTTGCCAGGCTTGACGTTGTTGAGCGACATGATGGGGTTGAGGTAGGAAAAGAAAATGTGCCGCCACCGGGTTTGCCCCTGGTGCGAAACAGCCACGGATTCTAGGCCCTGACCCCTTGCTGCTTGCTTGCAGGCGTGCAATCAGCGTTAAATGTCCGCGTGGGTTCGCCCACCACGCAGCGGCACGCAACGCTTTTCTCGCCCGTTTCCTGCACCGTTTTCGCCCGCCTTGCCTGCCGCCCCATTCCCTGGCATGGAGAGACAGCGTATGGCGCAAGCATCGGTTCTGACTTCCCCCCTGGCCCTGGCCCTGGCCTGCGGCCTGCTGGCCGTGCTCTACGGCCTGTGGGCCCGCAGCTGGATTTTGTCCAAGGACGCCGGCAACGCCCGGATGCAGGCGATCGCCGCCGCCATCCAGGCCGGCGCTGGCGCCTACCTGGCGCGCCAGTACAAGACGATTGCCCTGGTCGGCGTGGTGCTGGCGCTTCTGATCGGCCTGTTCCTTGACGCCCTCACGGCCGGTGGCTTCATCGTCGGCGCCCTGCTCTCGGGCGCCTGCGGCTTCATCGGCATGAATGTTTCGGTGCGCGCCAACGTGCGCACCGCACAGGCGGCCACGCAGGGCATGGGGCCGGCGCTGGCCGTGGCGTTTCGCGGCGGCGCCATTACCGGCATGTTGGTCGTCGGCCTGGGCCTGCTCGGCGTCGCCGGCTTTGCCTGGCTGCTGCTGGCACGCGCCGCGCCCGAGGCCCCGTTGTCGGCCACGCTGCACCCGCTGATCGGCTTTGCCTTTGGCTCCTCGCTGATTTCCATCTTCGCGCGCCTGGGCGGCGGCATTTTCACCAAGGGCGCAGACGTGGGCGCCGACCTGGTGGGCAAGGTCGAGGCCGGCATCCCCGAGGACGACCCGCGCAACCCGGCCGTGATCGCCGACAACGTCGGCGACAACGTCGGCGACTGCGCCGGCATGGCCGCCGACTTGTTTGAAACCTACGCCGTCACGCTGATTGCCACCATGGTGCTCGGCGCCCTGCTGGTGACGGCAGCGCCGGGTGCGGCCGTGGCCTACCCGCTGGCGCTGGGGGCGGTGTCGATCGTCGCCTCCATCGTCGGCTGCTTCTTCGTCAAGGCCAGCCCCGGCATGAAGAACGTCATGCCCGCGCTCTACCGTGGCCTGGCCGTGGCGGGCCTGCTGTCGCTCATCGCCTTCTGGTTCGTCACGGCCTCGGTCGTGCCCGACGGCGCCCTTGGCGGCACCGGCGCGCAGCTGCGGCTGTTCGGCGCCTGCGCCACCGGCCTGCTGCTAACGGCAGCGCTGGTGTGGATCACTGAGTTCTACACCGGCACGCAATATGCGCCGGTGCAGCACATCGCCCAGGCCTCGACCACCGGGCACGGCACCAACATCATTGCCGGCCTGGGGGTGTCGATGCGCTCGACCGCCTGGCCCGTGGTCTTCGTCTGCGCCGCCATCGTTGCCGCCTACAGCCTGGCGGGGCTGTACGGCATTGCCATCGCCGCCATGTCGATGCTCAGCATGGCGGGCATCGTCGTCGCGCTCGACGCCTACGGCCCCATCACCGACAACGCCGGTGGCATTGCCGAGATGGCCGAGCTGCCCAGCAGCGTGCGCGACATCACCGACCCGCTGGACGCCGTGGGCAACACCACCAAGGCCGTGACCAAAGGCTACGCCATCGGCTCCGCCGGCCTGGCCGCACTGGTGCTGTTTGCCGATTACACGCACAAGCTCGGCAGCTACGGCCTGCAGGTGGCCTTCGACCTGTCCGACCCGATGGTCATCGTCGGCCTGTTCCTCGGCGGCCTGATTCCCTATCTGTTTGGTGCCATGGCGATGGAGGCCGTGGGCCGCGCCGCCGGCAGCGTGGTGGTCGAGGTGCGGCGCCAGTTCCGCGAGATCAAAGGCATCATGGAAGGCACGGCCCAGCCCGAGTACGGCCGCGCGGTCGATATGCTGACCGGCGCTGCCATCAAGGAAATGATCATCCCCAGCCTGCTGCCCGTGGCCGCACCCCTCATCGTCGGTTTGCTGCTGGGCCCCAAGGCGCTGGGCGGGCTGCTCATGGGCACCATCGTCACCGGGCTGTTCGTGGCGATCAGCATGTGCACCGGCGGCGGCGCCTGGGACAACGCCAAGAAATACATCGAGGACGGCCACCACGGCGGCAAAGGCAGCGAAGCGCACAAGGCCGCCGTCACGGGCGACACCGTTGGCGACCCCTACAAAGACACGGCCGGCCCGGCCATCAACCCGCTCATCAAGATCATCAACATCGTCGCCCTGCTCATCGTGCC
>JAJTBK010000239.1 GCA_021286965.1 Comamonadaceae bacterium
TCGGCCTGCGCGCCGCCCAGGTCAAGACCGATAGCGGCGCCGTGCAGGGCTACAACAGCGGCTACGACAGGGAGGCCAAGGCCTTCAACGCCCAAGACCGCAGCCGCAACGACAAGCACCTGGACGCCAGCGCCCTGGCGCGCTACACGCCCAACGCCAACGCCAGCTACGAGTTCGGCTTTGCGCACAAGAACCGCTCGCCCAACCTGTACGAGCGTTACAGCTGGAGCACCGGCGGCATGGCCATGCGCATGGTCAACCTGGCGGGCGACGGCAACGGCTACTTTGGCGATCCGAACCTCAAGCCCGAAGTGGCCAACACCCTGAGCGCCACCGCCGACTGGCACGACAGCACGGGCGAGCGCTGGGGCGTCAAGCTCACGCCCTACCTGAGCTACGTGGACAACTACATCGACGCCGTGCGCTGCGGCGGCGGCATGGGCGGCATGTCGGCCTGCAACGCGGCCAACCTGACGGCGCAGCAGGGCTTCGTTTACCTGCGCTTTGCCAACCAGGACGCGCGCCTGTACGGCTTGGACCTCTCGGGCTTTGCCGACCTGGGCCAAAGCGGTGCCTGGGGCCGCTTTGGCGTCAACGGCCTGCTGAGCTACGTGCAGGGCAAGAACCGCAGCACCGGCGACTACCTCTACAACACCATGCCGCTGAATGCCCGCGTGGCGCTGAGCCACCGCCTGGGCGGCTGGAGCAGCGCGGCCGAGCTGCAGATGGTGGCCGCCAAGACCCGCGTCTCCGCCGTGCGCAACGAGCTGCCCACCGCCGGCTACGCCCTGGTCAACCTGCGCACCAGCTACGAGTGGAAGCAGGTGCGCCTGGATCTGGGCGTGGACAACCTGTTCGACCGCCTCTACAGCCACCCGCAGGGCGGCGCCTACCTGGGCCAGGGCCGCACCATGGCGGGCACGGCCGTGCCCTGGGGCACAGCCGTGCCGGGCATGGGGCGCTCGGTCAACCTGGGCGTGACCGTCAAGTTCTGATCTTGGCGTGAAAATAGCTGCTAACGCTTGCTGGGTAAGCGCTAGCAGCTATGTTTTTTATAGCAATCAAATCACTTCAAGCACGGCCAGCGTGTACAGCGGTGCGCCGATCCAGGGCCGCCACAGGGCTTCGAGCCACAGGCCCAGCCAGCCGTAGCATTCGGCCACGCTGTAGCTGCTGTGCAGGTGCAGGCGTGGGTGCATCCGGGTGAGCTCCCCCAGGCAGCCAATGCCCCAGTGGAACTGCGCCCCGGTGCGCCCGACGCTGGCGTGCCACCCCGCCTGGCCGACGCCGCAGTGCGCAATCGCGTCGAGCACCAGGCGCGAGCCCGGCGGTGCGTGGTCGGCAAATTCCTGCAGCACCTGGCGCACCTGGGCTGGTGTCAGGTACATCAGCACCCCCTCGCAAAGCACGAACAGCGGCTGCGCCAGGGCCTCGGGCGGCAGCTGCAGCGCCGGCCACCAGCCGGGCGCCTGCAGGTCGATGCTGGCGCTGTGCTGCTGCGGCCCGGCCGCTGGCAGCAGGCGCCGGCGCAGCGCCATGACGGCGGGCAGGTCGGCATCGAGCCAGTGCGTCGCTGGCTCCAGCCACTGCCGGTACTGCGATAGGCCGCAGCCCAGGTTCACGCCCCAGGACTGGGGGTGGACGGTGAAAAATGCCTGTGCTGCCGCCCGGATGCGGC
Organism: Comamonadaceae bacterium; assembly: GCA_021286965.1. GTDB lineage: Bacteria > Pseudomonadota > Gammaproteobacteria > Burkholderiales > Burkholderiaceae_C > Paenacidovorax. The sequence goes on from JAJTBK010000239.1 coordinate 1,679, forward strand.
GTGTGCGCCAGAGCACGTTGAGCAGCGTCGGCCGGTCGGCCAGGTAGGGGCTGACGTCGGTGCCCAGCTGCTGCAGCAACTGGGCCGCCTGGGCATCGCCACAGTCGAGCTGGGGAAAGTAGCGCCCGCCGTGCGCGCGTGCGGCCAGCGGGATCAGCAGCGTGCTCGGTACGGGCGGCAGGGGCAGGGCGTGGATGTCGGCACCGCCGGGCGGGGCGCTGGCAGCGTCGGCGGCGGGCGGCCAGGGCAGCGGGACGACGGGCATGGCGGGCCTTTCTGCGCCGGGGGCGCGGCGCTCGGAATCAATCTACGGCGCGCCCGGGCCTGGGGCAATCGGGGGGCGCCAGCATGTTGCGCCAGGTCAAAGCGGGGCGGCCAGTGCCTCGCGCCAGCCCAGGCCGGCCTGGGTGCCGGCGGCGGGCCGGTATTCGGCGCCCACCCAGCCGCTGTAGCCGATGCGGTCGAGGTAGGGTAGCAAAAAGCCGTAGTGGATCTCGCCCGTGCCCGGCTCGTGGCGCCCGGGGTTGTCGGCAATCTGGATATGGCCGATGCGTGCCAGGTGGCGCGCGAGCGTGGCTGCGAGCTCGCCCTCGCTGCGCTGGGCGTGGTACACGTCGTACTGCAAAAACAGGTTGGGCGCGCCCACCTCGTCCATCAGCGCCAGCGCCTGCTGCGTGCGGTGCAGGTAAAAGCCCGGAATGTCGTAGCGGTTGATGGGCTCGACCAACAGGCGCAGCCCGGCGCCGGCCAGGGCGGCGGCGGCAAAGCGCAGGTTCTCGACCAAGGTTTGGTGCACCAGGGCCGGGTCTGCGCCTTCGGGCGCTGGGCCGGCGAGGCAGTTGAGCTGGGGCACGCCCAGGGCCTGGGCGTAGGCGATGGCGCGCGCCACGCCGGCGCGAAACTCTGCCACCCGATCCGGGTGGCAGGCAATGCCGCGCTCGCCCGCCTCCCAATCGCCGGCGGGCAGGTTGTGCAGCACCACCTGCAAGCCGGTGGCGGCCAGGCGCGCGGCAATGTCCTCGGGCCGGTAGGCGTAGGGGAACATGAATTCGACGGCGGCAAACCCGGCCTGCGCTGCGCGCTCGAAGCGTTCGAGGAAGGGCACCTCGGTGAACAGCAGGCTCAGGTTGGCGGAAAAGCGCGGCATGACAGGGCTCCACAGTGCGATGGTTGGGAGCCCGATTGTCGTGGTCGGTTCAGAACACGTTCTCAGGCCGCCTGCAGCCGGGGCGGCTCGGCCTGGGCCGGCAGCAGGGCCAGGGGGTGGGGCGGGCGGTGCGCGGCGTCCTCGGGCTGGGGCTGGGAGTCGAGCCAGAGGCCCTCGGCGCCGGCGTCGCCCTGCAGGCGAAACACGGCCAGCGCCTGCACCTGGGCCTGGGCCTGGTGGCGCAGGCTGGCAGCGGCCTGGGAGATTTCCTCGACCAGTGCGGCGTTGCTTTGCGTGCCCTGGTCCATGCGCTGCATGGTCTGGCCGATCTGCGCCATGCCGGCGCTTTGCTCGGCGCTGGCGCTGCTGATGGCCTGCATCAGCGGCGCGGCGCGGGCGATGGTGGCCTCGGCCTGGCGCAGCGTCTGCCCGGCGCGCTCGACCAGGGCCGTGCCCCGGTGGCTGTGGCCGGTGCTGGTGGCGATCAGCTGCTTGATCTCCTGCGCTGCCTCGGCGCTGCGCTGCGCCAGGTTGCGCACCTCGGCGGCGACGACGGCAAAGCCCCGCCCCTGGGCGCCGGCGCGCGCGGCCTCGACGGCGGCGTTGAGCGCCAGCAGGTTGGTCTGGAAGGCGATGCCGTCGATCAGGCCGATGATGTCGGCCATCTTGGCCGAGGAGGCTTCGATCGCGCCCATGGTCTGCACCACCTCGGCCATGGTGTGGGCGGCCTCGGTGCTGGCGCAGCTGGCGTCCTGCACGATGGCCTGGGCCTGCTGCGCGTGGCTGCAGCTGTGCGCCATGCCGGTGCCGAGCTGGCGCAGAGCGCTCGCCTCCTGCTCCAGGGCGCTGGCCTGCTCGGTGGTGCGCGTGGCCAGGTCTTCGTTGCCGGCGGCGATCTGCACGGCGGCGTTGGCCACGCTCTCGCTGCCGTGGCGGATGTCCTGCACCAGCGTCGCGAGCTGGCCCTGCATGGTGGCCAGGGCCTGCAGCACCTGGGCCGCTTCGTCGCGGCCGTGCACGGCAATCGGCTGCGCCAGGTCGCCGCTGGCCATGTGCTGCGCCGCCCGCACGGCCTGGCCCAGGGCGCTGCGCACGCTGCGCACCAGCGCCAGGCCAAAGAGCAGGGCAAACAACAGGCCGCTGCCGATGGCCGCCAGGGTGACGCTGCGGATGGTGCGGTAGCGCTGCTGCGCCGCCGCGTGCGCCTGGCCGGCGGCCTGGCGCTGCCAATCGACCAGGGCGGCGATGCCCGCGCCCACCGGGGCGTAGAGCGGGCGCACGGCGTCGAGCGTGAGCTGGCGCGCCTGCGCCACGTCCTGCGCGCGCAG
>JAJTBK010000259.1 GCA_021286965.1 Comamonadaceae bacterium
CGTGGAGGCCGCGCGTGCGGGTGACCAGGGCCGGGGCTTTGCCGTCGTCGCCAGCGAGGTGCGCAGCCTGGCGCAGCGCAGCGCCGATGCGGCCAAGGAAATTCGCCACCTGATCGATGCCTCCAGTGCCGCCGTGCAGGAAGGCCAGCACAAAAGCGACGCCGCACAAAAAACCATGGCCCGCTCGCTGCAGCTGGTGGGCCGCGTCAACACCTTCATGGGTGAAATCCACAGCACCAGCAATGAGCAGATGACCGGCATTGCCCAGGTCAACGCCGCCATTGCCCAGCTCGACCAGCTCACCCAGCACAACGCCGCCCTGGTCGAGGAGCAAAGCGCCGCCACCATGGCCGTGCAGGCGCAGGCGCACACCGTGGTCGCCACCGTGCAGGTCTTTCGCCTGGAAGCGGGCGAGGCGGCGGCCCAGCCCGATGCGGTGGCGCTGCGCCGCAGCATGAAGGCGCTGACCACCACGTCCGTTGCTTGAATCCTCTTCGTTTTGGCCCCAGAAACTGTTATGCGTCAACCCACAGCATCCCCTTCTTTCTTCGCTCGTTCGAGCATTGCCCAGCGCCTGCTGCTGCTGGGCGTCGCCATGGCCCTGGCTTTGGCGGTGTTGTTTGGCTATGTCGTCACCCAGCTGCGTGCAGTCGGGGAAACGGCGCAGCGCACCCAGGATTTGCGGGTGGCGCAGGTCACCACCATTGCCCATGCGGAACTCAACGTGACCCGGGCTTCCCTGCTGCTGCGCCACGCGATGCTGGCGCGCACGCCAGACGAGCGCCGCCAGGCCCTGGAGCAAGCGGCCGAAAAATTGCAAAACCTGCAGACGCAGCTGCACGATTACGAGGCGCGCCTGTTCTCGCCCGAGGCCAAGGCCCAGTTCGCCGCCATTCCGGCGCAGCAGCAGGCGTTTGCGCGCACGGTGCAAGACAACCTGGCGTTGGTGGATGCGATTGAGTTTCCCAGTGCCCGTATCACGGACTGGAGCGCGGCCGACGCCGCCCGTCGCTCTGCCCAGGTGGACAAGGCGTTTGCCTTTTTGGTCGATACCGTCATTCCGGTGCGCAACCAGTTGCTGGCTTCGCTGGAGGCGGGCGTGGCGCTGCAGACGAACCTGATGCCGGCAGAAATCGAGCACATGCGCGATACCCTGCGCGCCATTGCCTGGGCTGTGGGCAGTGCCATTTTGGCGATCGTGCTGCTGCTGCTGGGCTCGGCCCTGGGTGTGGGGCGCAGCCTGCGCGGGCGCACGCAGCAGGCGCTGCAGGTGGCGCAGCGGGTGCGCGATGGCGACCTGTCGCAGCCGGTGCACGATGGCGCCCGCGACGAGCTCTCGCCCCTGCTGGCAGCATTGCAGGAAATGCAGGATGCACTGGTGGGCGTCGTCTCCCGGGTGCGCCAGGGCAGCGAGGGCGTGGCCAGCGCCAGCACGCAAATTGCCCAGGGCAACCACGACCTGTCGTCCCGCACCGAATCGCAGGCCAGCGCGCTGCAGCAGACGGCGGCCTCGATGGAGCAGCTCAACTCCAACGTGCGCCAGAACGCCGACAACGCCCGCCAGGCCAACCAGCTGGCGCAAAGCGCCAGCGGCGTGGCCGCCCAGGGCGGCGTGGTGGTGCAGCAGGTGGTGGACACCATGCAGGGCATCGACGAGGCCAGCCGCCGGATTGCCGACATCATCGGCGTCATCGACGGCATCGCCTTCCAGACCAACATCCTGGCGCTCAACGCTGCGGTGGAGGCGGCGCGCGCCGGCGATGCCGGGCGTGGCTTTGCCGTGGTGGCCTCCGAGGTGCGTGCCCTGGCCGGGCGCAGCGCCGACGCCGCCAAGGAAATCAAGGGCCTGATCGACACCAGCGTGCAGCGCGTGCAGGCCGGCACCAGCCTGGTGGACCAGGCCGGCCAGACCATGGCCGAGGTGGTGCAGTCGATCCAGCGCGTGACCGACATCATGGGCGAGATCAGTGCCGCCAGCGGCGAGCAAAGCCAGGGCGTGGCCCAGGTGAGCGAGGCCGTGACGCAAATGGACCAAACCACGCAGCAAAACGCCGCCCTGGTCGAAGAGACGGCCGCCGCCGCCAGCAGCCTGAACCAGCAGGGGCAGGAGCTGCTGGGCACCGTGGCCGTGTTCCGCCTGGCCGATGCGGCCCCTGTGCCGACCCCGGTGCGCCCGCTGGCGCCGCCAGCCGCCGCTGCGCCACTGCGCACCACCCCCCGGGCACCCCTGCCCAAGGTGGCTGCCAAGGTGGCCGCCAAGTCCGCCCCCAAGGCCCTGACGGCGCAGGCGAAGGCCGATGCCGATCAGGAGTGGGAAGGTTTTTAACCCATCCGCTGCGCCGTTGTGCGCCGCAGGGCCCCGCCATGGCACTCGATCTTTTTTCCCTGCTGCTGCTGGGGGTGCTGGTCACCGCCATGCTGGCCCTGAGCCTGTTCGTCGTTGCGGCGCAGCGCCGCCAGGATGGTTTGTTCGACTGGGCACTGGCGACGACGGCGCTGTGCCTCACGGCCGCCACCCTGGCCGTGCCGCAGCGGGCCAGTCCCTGGCTGACCGTGCTGCTGCCCAATGGCCTGCTGACGGCGGCCTTCGCCTTCACGCTGCAGGGCTTGCTGCGCTTTCATGGCCAGGCGGTGCGCTGGCGGTGGGTGTGGGCGCCAGTGCCGCTGGCCCTGCTGCTGAGCGTGCTGCTGCTGGCGCACCCACGCCTGCGGGCGTACAGCGTCACCGGTGTGCTGCTGGCGCAACTGCTGCACTTTGCCTGGGTGATGTACCGGCATTGGGGCGCAACGCCCGGGCGCGGCAAGTATTTGTTTGCCACCGGCAGCACGCTGTTGGTACTGGCCCTGGGCGTGCGCTCGCTCGATTTGCTGCACGCCGGCCCCGAGCTGACGGCGCCGCTGCTGTGCCTGTTCTGCATGGCCGCCGTGGTCAGCAGCATGGGCAGCGTGCTCATGAGCAAGGAGCGCGCCGATGCGCGCAACCACCAGCTGGCCTATGCCGACGAGCTGACCGGCCTGCACAACCGCCGCGCCATGGGCCGGTACCTGGTGCAGCAGATGGCGCAGGCGCGCCGCGCCCGCCAGCCGTTGTCCTTGATGCTGCTGGACATTGACCATTTCAAGCGCGTCAACGACACGCATGGCCACCTCACCGGCGACCAGGTGCTGACCCACGTGGCGCAGCTGCTGCAGGCGAGTTTGCGCACCCAGGACGTCGCCGGGCGCTGGGGCGGTGAGGAATTCGTGCTGCTGCTGCCGAACACCGCCGCTGCCGGCGCCCTGGTGCTGGCCGAGCGCCTGCGCAGCACCATTGCGCTGACGCCGTTCCTGGCCCCGGGGCAGGCGCCTTTGCCCGTTACCGTCAGCATCGGCCTGCACACCCTGCAAGACGGTTTGGACGAGAGCGCGGCCGACCTGCTCGACGCCGCCGACCAGGCCCTGTACGACGCCAAGGACAAGGGGCGCAACTGCGGGGAGGTGAGGTTTACCGAATACGGCCACACCGGCCTGGCGCGCCCTTTGGGCATGAGCCAGGGGGTGGTCTAGTTTTTGCTGCAAAAAATATAGCTTCTTGCGCTTGCCAGCCAATGGTTTGCGTGCGATTGACCCTGATTAGGTACGTACCTCAGATACGCGTAACACCTTCAATGACAGCGGTGCGGTAG
>JAJTBK010000284.1 GCA_021286965.1 Comamonadaceae bacterium
TCAAGGTGGTGGAGACGTTGGGCTCGCCGAAGCGGTTGAACAGGTCGAGCGTGGTTTCCAGAATGCGTTCAGCGGTGCGGCGCGGCGCTTTTTTGACCATGGGGCGAAGTCCTCAGGTGGTTCCCTGGCGGATAACTCTAACCGACGCTGCGGCGCTGTCAGAAAACTGTAAAAAAAACGGCCGCCGCACCGCGAGGGTGGGGCAGCCGCAGGGCAGGGCGGGCCTGCCGGTAGTGGCGTCGGGGCTCAGGCTGCGGCGGCCGGGGTGTCGGCAGCGGCGGCGGTGGGCTCGGCGGCACGCGCCGCGACCTGCGGGAACGGCGGGCGCTTGGCGGCGGCGGCCGGCTTGGCCGTGGCTTTGGCAGCGGGCTTGGCGGCGGGCTTCTTGGCGGCCGGTTTGGCAGCGGGCTTGGCCGCAGCCTTGGGGGCGGGGGCTTTGTCGGCGGCCGGCTGGGCGGGGGCCTTGGCGGCGGGCTTCTTGGTGGCCACGGCCTTCTTCGCGGCCGGTTTGGCGCTGGCCTGGGCCGGGGCGGCGGGCGGGGCCTTGCCCAGGCTCTTGGCCAGGGCGTCGATGCGGGCGTTCAGGGCGTCGATGTCGCGCGAGGTCGGCACGCCCAGGGTGGACAGGGCCTTGGCGACGCGGTCTTCAAAGATCGATTCGAGCTTGTCCCACTTGCCGGCGGCGCGCGTGCCGATGTCGCTGGCCATGTGCGTCACGCGGCTGGTGGCTTCGGTGATTTTTTCCTCGGCCACGGCCTGGGTCTTGCGCTGGATCGACAGGCCCTCCTTCACCAGCGATTCAAACACCTTGGTGCCTTCTTCCTGTGCCTTGGCGAAGGCGCCCAGGCCGGCGAGCCAGATTTGCTGGGCCGAATCCTTGATGGCGCGCGGCAGTTCGGCGCTGTTCTTTTTCTTGTCGTCGCTGATCTTTTGCAGTTTCTTAACCATGGAAAACCTCCGGGGTAATGTGGATGGCAATAGCCAGTATTTTGTGCTCTGGCGCGTGAAATGCACTGTACGCCGCCGCCCGGCGTGGGTGTAGGTGCTGGTTTCTAAAAACCCTAGAGCTGCGCATCTAGCGTGGGGCCAACCCGTGCCCGCTAGCATCGTCGCGGGTTTTTTCTGAAGCTGGCAGCGCTGCTGCTGGGCAAGAATGCGCGAGTTTAAATAAGGAGCTTTTTTTATGCGGTATTTCGTGACGGGGGCAACGGGTTTTATCGGCAAGCGGTTGGTCAAGAAGCTGCTCGAACGCAAGGGCACGGTGGTGTATTTCCTGCTGCGCCCGGAGAGTGCCGACAAGGCTGCCGAGCTGCGCCGTTATTGGGGCGTGGGGGCTACGCGGGCGATTGCCGTGGCCGGGGACTTGACGGCCAAGAAGCTGGGCGTGGCCGCCGCCGACATCAAGGCCCTCAAGGGCCAGGTCGATCACTTCTACCACCTGGCCGCCGTCTACGACCTGGGCGCCAGCGCCGAGGCCCAGGTGGCCGTCAACATCGACGGCACGCGCAATACCCTGGAGCTGGCACGCGCCATCGAGGCCGGCCACTTCCACCACGTCTCCTCGATCGCTGCCGCCGGCCTGTACGAAGGTGTGTTCCGCGAGGACATGTTCGAGGAGGCCGAGGGGCTGGATCACCCCTACTTCCAGACCAAGCACGAGAGCGAGAAACTGGTGCGCCAGGACGCCAAGCTCGCCTGGACGGTGTACCGCCCGGCGATGGTGGTGGGCGACAGCCAGACCGGCGAGATGGACAAGATCGACGGCCCTTATTATTTTTTCAAGGTCATCCAGCGCATCCGCCAAATCCTGCCGCCGTGGATGCCGTCCATTGGCCTGGAGGGCGGGCGCGTGAACATCGTGCCGGTGGACTACGTCGTCGATGCGATTGCCGCCATCAGCCACCAGGACAAGATTGCGCAGCGCTGCTTTCACCTCGTCGATCCGGTGGGCTACCGCGTGGGCGACGTGCTCGATATTTTTTCGCGCGCCGCCCATGGCCCGCGCATGAGCGTGTTCGTCAACGCCGCGCTGCTGGGCTTCATCCCCCGGGGCGTGCGCAAGGGCATGATGGCGCTGGCGCCGGTGCGCCGCGTGCGCAACGCCGTCATGAAGGACCTGGGCCTGCCCGAGGAGATGCTCACCTTCGTCAACTACCCCACGCGCTTTGACTGCCGCGAGACTACGGCGGCGCTCAAGGGCACGGGCGTGGCCTGCCCCAATCTCAAGGACTACGCCTGGCGCCTGTGGGACTACTGGGAGCGCCACCTCGATCCCGAGCTGCACATCGATCGCTCGCTCAAGGGCGCGGTGGCGGGCAAGGTGGTGCTGATCACCGGCGGCTCGTCAGGCATTGGCCTGGCGGCGGCGCACAAGTTTGCCGAGGCTGGCGCCACCACCCTCATCTGCGGGCGCGACCAGGACAAACTCGACGCCGCCTGCGCCGAGGCGCGGGAAAAAGGCTATGCCTTCATCGCCTACGCCGTCGATATTGCCGACATGCAGGACTGCGACCGCTTCGTGCAGCAGCTTGCGGCCGCGCATGGCGGTGTGGATTTCCTGGTGAACAACGCCGGGCGCTCCATCCGTCGCGCCATCGAGGGCAGCTACGAGCGCTTTCATGACTATGAACGCACCATGCAGCTGAACTACTTTGGCGCCCTGCGCGTGACCATGGGCCTGTTACCCAAAATGGTGGAAAAGCGCAAGGGCCATGTGGTCAACATCAGCTCCATCGGCGTGCTGACCAACGCACCGCGCTTCTCGGCCTACGTTGCCAGCAAGGCTGCGCTCGATTCCTGGACGCGCTGCGCCGCCAGCGAGTTTGCCGACCAGGGCGTGACGTTCACCACCATCAACATGCCGCTGGTGCGTACGCCCATGATCGCGCCGACCAAAATCTACGACAACGTGCCCACGCTCAGCCCCGAAGAAGCCGCCGACCTGATCGCCCAGGCCTGCATCTTCAAGCCGGTGCGCATCGCCACCAAGCTGGGCATCACCGGCCAGGTGCTGCACGCGCTGCTGCCGCGCGTGGCGCAGATCAGCATGAACACCAGCTTTCGCATGTTCCCGGATTCGGATGCGGCGCAGGGCGGCAAGGGCGGCAAGCCGCAAATCGCCGCCGAAGCCGAAGCGCTGAAACACATGATGCGGGGCATTCACTTTTGAGCGTGTCTTGAAATGGGCGAGGGTGGGATAATTACGGGTTACTCCGTACCATCCCACCCCCTCTCCCATGATCCTCGTCACCGGCGGCGCCGGCTTCATCGGCGCCAACTTCGTGCTCGACTGGCTCGCGGCCAGCGACGAGCCCGTGCTCAACCTCGACAAGCTCACCTACGCGGGCAATCGGCACAACCTCGCCAGCCTGCAGGGCGACGCGCGCCACGTCTTCGTGCAGGGCGACATTGGCGACCGCGCGCTGCTCGACCGCCTGCTGGCCGAGCACCAGCCCCGGGCCATCGTCAACTTCGCCGCTGAGAGCCATGTGGACCGCTCCATCCACGGCCCCGAGGATTTCATCCAGACCAACGTCGTCGGCACTTTCAGGCTTTTAGAGGCTGCAAGGCACTACTGGAGCGCGCTGCCAGCTATCAAAAAAGAAGCGTTCCGCTTCCTGCACGTGAGCACCGACGAGGTGTATGGCACGCTGTCCCCCACCGACCCGGCCTTCACCGAAGAGCATAAGACCGAACCCAACAGCCCCTACAGCGCCAGCAAAGCCGCCAGCGACCACCTGGTGCGCGCCTGGCACCACACCTACGGCCTGCCGGTGCTGACCACCAACTGCAGCAACAACTACGGCCCGCTGCATTTCCCGGAAAAACTCATCCCCCTCATGATCGTCAACGCCCTGGCCGGCAAAAGCCTGCCGGTGTACGGCGACGGTATGCAGGTGCGCGACTGGCTCTATGTGCGCGACCACTGCCGGGCGATTGCCCGCGTGCTCGACGCCGGCCGTCTGGGCGAGACCTACAACGTCGGCGGCTGGAACGAAAAGCCCAACATCGAGATCGTGCAGACCATCTGCGCCCTGCTCGACGAACTGCGCCCGCGTGCCGATGGCGCGAAGTACGCCAGCCAAATTACCTACGTCAAAGACCGCCCCGGCCACGACCGCCGCTACGCCATCGACGCCCGCAAGATCGAGCGCGAGCTCGGTTGGAAGCCTGCTGAAACCTTCGACACCGGCATCCGCAAGACCGTGCAGTGGTACCTGGACAATCCCGACTGGGTGGCCAACGTGCAGTCCGGCGCCTACCGCGACTGGGTGGCCAAGCAATACGATGGGGCGGGCGCATGAACATCCTGCTGCTGGGCAAGGGCGGCCAGGTCGGCTGGGAGCTGCAGCGCAGCCTGGCCGTGCTCGGTACGGTGATGGCGCTGGACTTTGACAGCCAGGAGCACTGCGGCGATTTCTCCCAGCCCGAGGGCGTGCGCCAGACCGTGCGCGCACTCAAGCCCGACGTCATCGTCAACGCCGCCGCCCACACCGCCGTCGATAAGGCGGAGAGCGAGCCCGAACTGGCCCGCTTGCTCAACGCCACCACCCCCGGCGTGCTGGCCGAAGAAGCCGCCCGCCTGGGCGCCTGGTTGGTGCACTACAGCACCGACTACGTGTTCGACGGCAGCGGCAGCCGCCCCTGGCAGGAAACCGACACGCCCGCCCCGCTGTCAGTCTATGGCCGCACCAAGTGGGAGGGCGAGCAGCGCATCCAGCAAACGGGCTGCCAGCACCTGATTTTGCGCACCAGCTGGGTGTACGCCGCACGCGGCGGCAACTTCGCCAAGACCATGCTGCGCCTGGCGCAGGAGCGCGAACGCCTGACGGTGATCGACGACCAATGGGGCGCACCCACCAGCGCCGAACTGCTCGCCGACGTGACCGCGCACGCCATCCGCCACCTGCAGCAGCGCCCGCAAGACGGCGGCCTGTACCACTGCGCCGCCGCAGGCGAAACCAACTGGCATTTGTATGCAAAACACGTGCTGGCGCTTGCCAGTCAAGCGTCTGCAGCTATCAAAATCAAAGCAACCGACGTGGCCCCCATCCCCACCAGCGCCTACCCCACGCCGGCCCAGCGCCCGCACAATTCGCGCCTGGACTGCGGCAAACTGCAAACCACCTTCGGCCTGACGCTGCCGCACTGGCAACAGGGCGTGGCGCGGATGTTGACCGAAATCCTCTAAAGCACCATGACACAGCAACGCAAAGGCATCATCCTCGCCGGCGGCTCCGGCACCCGCCTGCACCCGGCCACGCTCGCCATCAGCAAGCAGCTGCTGCCGGTGTACGACAAGCCCATGATTTACTACCCGCTCAGCACCCTGATGCTGGCGGGCATCCGCGAGATCCTCATCATCAGCACGCCGCAGGACACGCCGCGCTTTGAACAACTACTGGGCGATGGCAGCCAGTGGGGCCTCTCCCTGCAATACGCCGTGCAGCCCAGCCCGGACGGGTTGGCGCAGGCCTTCCTGATCGGTGAGCAATTCCTCGCCGGCGCCCCCAGCGCCCTGGTGCTGGGCGACAACATCTTCTACGGTCACGACTTCCAGCCGCTGCTGCAGTCCGCCAATGCCCAGGCCAGCGGCGCCACCGTGTTCGCCTACCACGTGCATGACCCCGAACGCTACGGCGTGGTTGCCTTTGATGACCAAGGCAAGGCCGTCAGCATCGAGGAGAAGCCCAGCGCTCCGCAATCGAACTACGCCGTCACCGGCCTGTACTTCTACGACAGCCAGGTGGTCGATATTGCCAAGGCCGTCAAGCCCAGTGCGCGCGGCGAGCTGGAGATCACCAGCGTCAACCAGGCCTACCTGGAGCAAGGGCAGCTGACGGTGAAAACCATGGGCCGGGGCTACGCCTGGCTTGACACCGGCACGCACGAGAGCCTGCTCGAAGCGAGTCAGTTCATCGCCACGCTGGAAAACCGCCAAGGGCTCAAGGTCGCCTGCCCCGAGGAAATCGCCTGGCGTAGCCGCTGGATTGATGCTGCCCGGCTCGAATGCCTGGCCCAGCCCCTGGCCAAGAACCGCTACGGCCAATACCTGCTGCAACTGCTTCAACACAAGGTCTACTGATGCGCGCCACCCCCTTGGCCATTCCCGACGTGCTGCTGATCGAACCCAAGGTCTTCGGCGACGCACGCGGCTTTTTCTTTGAGAGTTTTAATCAAAAAGCCTTCAACGAAGCCACCGACACAAATTACCAGTTTGTGCAAGACAACCACAGCCGCAGCAGCCGTGGCGTGCTGCGCGGCCTGCATTACCAAATTCAGCAGCCCCAGGGCAAGCTCGTGCGCGTGGCGCGCGGTGCCGTGTGGGACGTGGCGGTAGACATCCGCAAAAGCTCGCCCACCTTTGGGCAGTGGGTGGGTGCGGAACTGAGTGAGGACAACCAGCACCAGCTCTGGGTGCCGCCCGGTTTTGCCCATGGTTTCGTAGTGCTGAGCGAATCGGCTGATTTTTTGTATAAAACCACGGATTACTACGCGCCGCAGTTTGAGCGTTGCATCGCGTGGAACGATCCCCAGTTGCAAATCCAGTGGCCTGGTGCACAGACGCCCCAATTGTCGGCCAAGGATGCGCAGGGCCTGCTGTTGGCGCAGGCGGAGGTTTTTGGCGCATGAACCCACACGCACAAGCACCCGCCTCCTGGAGCGGACTATGGGCGGCGTTGTGGGGGCACCGTCAGCTGATCCGCAAAATGGCTTACCGCGAAATTGTGGGGCGTTATCAGGGATCCATTATGGGATTGCTATGGTCACTGCTCAACCCCATCCTGATGCTTGCAGTCTATACTTTTGTGTTTTCTGTTGTTTTTCAAGCCCGATGGGGTGGTGTGCAGGAAAGCAAAGGGCAGTTTGCCATGGTGCTTTTTGCTGGGCTGATTGTCCATGGATTGTTTGCCGAAGTTTTGAATCGCGCCCCCCAGCTGGTGTTGGGTAATACTAATTATGTGAAAAAAGTGGTATTTCCCCTGGAGATATTGCCGGTGGTGGCCTTGGTGGCGGCAGGCTTCCATGCGCTGATCAGTGTGTGCGTACTGTTGGGGGGCTTGTGGATCGTGCACGGCAGTATTCCTGTTACGGCCCTTTTGTTGCCATTGGTGATTATTCCTTTTTTGTTGTTGACGCTGGGGATTGCTTGGTTTTTGGCTTCGTTGGGTGTATTTGTGCGCGACATGGGGCAGATTATTGTTTTTTTGACGACCGTGTTGCTCTTTGTCTCGCCGGTTTTTTTCCCGCTGCACGCCTTGCCGGCAGCAGTGCGTCCTTGGGTGCAGCTCAATCCTCTGACCCCTGTGATTGAACAAGTGCGTGCCGTCGTCGTGTGGGGGCAGTTGCCAGATGTGGGAATCCTGGCCGCCTTGTTCGCTGCCGGGTTGTTGGTGGCGTGGGCCGGGTTTGCATGGTTCCAGAAAACACGCCAGGGGTTCGCCGATGTCCTGTGAAACCACCTCCCTGCCCGAT
>JAJTBK010000341.1 GCA_021286965.1 Comamonadaceae bacterium
GGTCGCCACAGTCGGAGTTTTCAGTGAGCGAGCCGATGGTGAGGAACACCAGCTCGTCCGGCCCCAGATCAACGCCGCCTGCCACGCCGCCCTCGCGCCAGTGGATGCGCGTGGCCTGCTTGCGCCCCCTCGCCAGGTCAAAGTCCACGTCCAGCACCTCCACGCCGTAGCGAAAGCGCACGCCCTGGCCCTGCAGCCACTGCACCAGCGGCAGCACCAGCGATTCATACTGGTTGTACTTGGTGAACTTGAGGGCCGAAAAATCGGGCAGGCCGCCGATGTGGTGGATGAAGCGGTGCAGGTACAGCTTCATCTCCAGCGCCGAATGCCACTCCTCGAAGGCGAACATGGTGCGCCAGTAGAGCCAGAAATTGCTGGCCAGGAATTCAGCGCCCAGCACCTCGTTGATGCGCTTGTTCTCCACCTCGGCACGGGTTGCCATGAACAGCCAGATGACCTCTTTTTGCGCCTTCTCGCTCAGGGTGAACAGGCCGTCAGTGTGCGCGTCCTGCCCCCGGTTGACGGTGGCGCGCTGCAGCGAATAGTTGGGATCGTCCTTGTTCAGCCAATAAAACTCGTCAAGTACGCTCGCACCCGGAATTTCGAGCGAGGGGATGGAGCGGTACAAGTCCCACAGGCACTCAAAGTGGTCTTCCATCTCGCGCCCGCCCCGGATGACAAAGCCCTTGCCGGGCTCGTCGCTGCCATCGAGCGCACCACCGGGCAGCGCCAGGCGCTCCAAAATCGTGATGCGCTCGCCCGCCATGTGGCCATCGCGCACCAAAAAAGCCGCCCCGGCCAGCGCCGCCAGGCCCGAACCGACGAACCAGGCCGACTTGTTCTCCACCCCGGCTGGCTTGCGGGGGCGGGCAAAGGCTTCGTAGTTACCGCTGCTGTAGTACATGCACTTTCCTTTCAGAGAACTGACAAGCCATGGTAAACCCGCAGACGCAAGCAAGCCGCCGCTGCGGCTGACGCAGGTCAAAGGTGGAGGCGGCGCTTTTTCATGCCCGTAAAATGCCCGGTTCTGCTTCACAACCCGCAACCGCCGGCCCGCCCATGACCACTGCTACCCTCGACGCCGTCAGCGTCACCACCCAAGCCAATGTGTACTTTGACGGCAAATGCGTCAGCCACAGCCTGACGCTGGCCGATGGCACGAAGAAATCGGTGGGCGTGGTTCTGCCCTCGACCCTGACCTTCAACACCGGCGCCGCCGAGATCATGGAATGCGTCGCCGGGGCTTGCGAATACCGCCTGGCCGGCTGCGAGGATTGGCTGCCTTCGCGCCCGGGCGATCGCTTTAGCGTGCCGGCGCACTCGCACTTCGACATCCGCGTCACGCAGGCGTACCACTACATCTGCCACTTCGCCTGATTTCAAGGCATTTTGGCCTTCAGCGCTTGCTAATCAAGCGCTAACAGCTATTATTTTGAGAGCAAACCCATGGCAAGCATCCTGCAACACCTCCCCGTCGGCCAGAAGGTCGGCATCGCCTTCTCCG
>JAJTBK010000395.1 GCA_021286965.1 Comamonadaceae bacterium
TTCAAGTCCAAGTGCAACATTTATTCAATGCACTGAATCAGCCTGGAGGCTTAGCCGCTGCAAGTGCTGCGCATAGACCTCCAGGGGCGTTGAGTAACCCAGGGTCATCCTGGGACGCCCGTTGAGCTCATCGGCCACGGCATCGAGCTGCTCCTGGGTGTAGCCGCTCAGATCGGTACCCTTGGGGAAGTACTGGCGCAGCAGCCCATTGGTGTTCTCGTTGCTGCCGCGCTGCCAAGGACTGTAGGGGTCGCAGAAGTACACCTTCATACCCGTGTTCTCGGTGAGCTTGGCGTGCTCGGCCATCTCCCTGCCCCTGTCGTAGGTCAGGCTCTGGCGCATGGGGCTTGCTATCGCATTGAGCTTGTCGCTGAACGCCTTGAGCACATGCGCGGCTGTCGCTGGATTGGGATGGGGTAGCTTGACCAGCAATACCAGGCGCGTGGTGCGCTCGACCAGGGTGCCAATGGCGCTGGCGTTGTTCGCTCCCTTGATGAGATCTCCCTCCCAGTGGCCTGGAAGCTGGCGATCCTCTATTTCTGGTGGGCGCACATGGATGCTCAGCAAGTCCTGGATTTCCCCGCGCCGGTCCTTGCCCTTGGAGCGGGGCCAGCGCTTGGCGTGGGCCATGCGCAGACAGGACACCAGCTCCTTCTTGAGCTCGCCCCTAGGTTGGGCGTAGATGCAGGTATAGATGCTCTCGTGTGACACTCGTGCGCGCCTGTCATGGGGGTGGAGTTTTTTCAGGTGCCCGGCAATTTGCTGAGGTGACCAGTGCTGGTGCAGATGGTCGCACACGAATCGAAACAAGGCCCCCTGGCGGTGCAGTTTGGGCTGGGGGCGGCTGTGAATGCGCCGCTTGCAGCTGCGCTGATGAGCAAACCGGCTGGCGTAGCCATTGCCCCCTCCATTGCGATGAATCTCCCGGCTGATGGTGCTGGGGCTGCGTCCCAGAGCCCTGGCGATGGCTCGGATGCTTTGCTTTTGCTGTAGCCCCAGTGCTATCGCGTGGCGCTCTGACTCTTTGATCTGCTCGTATGTTCTTTTGCTCATGGACGCCTCAATTCTGGAAGGTGTTGCACTTCAGATTTGAGGTCGCCGGGCGCCAGGGGCTGTTTTGACCTTGAACTACGCTGCGCGCGCGTTCTGTACGTGGATGCGTACCTGCTCTGCCAGGGCCATGTCGCCCGGGGTCTCGGGGTTCCAGGTGTCCACGTTGCGCGGGCGGTTGGCGTCATCGACCGCCACGTACACACAGGCGCACTGCAGCACCTGTTCCAGCGTGTCGCCCGGCAGGCGGGTGCGGTACACCTCCACGGCAATGCCCATGCTGGTCTTGCCGGTGTAGGCCAGGCGGGCCTGCACTTCGATGAGGTCGCCTGCGAACACCGGGCGTTCAAAGCGTGCCCCGCTGATCAGTGCCGTCACGCAATGCCCCTTGGCCCAGCCGGTGGCGCAGGCCAGGCCCGCTTCGTCCACCCAGTGCAGCACGCTGCCGCCGTTGATGCGTGTGCCCACGTGCAGGCCCGCGCTGTGGGATGCCAGAAAACGCAAGGTCAGTGAATGCATGGTGAAGGGAGGCGCCCTTGGCCCCAGAGTTGCTGCTGCGGATCATTATTCCGCAAGCCTTGCGTACCCCCTGCAAAGATCGTCAACAGGCTCTTAGCGGATGCGTGGTGGTGCCAGAAGTTGCTCCGGGGTGGTGAACCATGCGCTGCTGGCGCCCATGCGGCTGCGGGCCTGGGCCAGCTCGTGGCGCGCCACGCTGCGCAGGTGCACTTCATCGGGGCCGTCCATGAAATGCAGCGCCCGGCCCCAGGTCCAGAACTGGGCCAGCGGGGTGTCGGGCGACAGGCCCATGGCACCAAACACCTGGATGGCGCGGTCCAGCACGTTGCTTTGGAGCTGCGCAGCCACCACCTTGATGGCCGCCACCTGGGCACGTACCTGCGCCGCAGGCAGGGCATCGCCCTGGTCCAGCATCCAGGCAGTTTGCAGCACCAGCAGGCGGGCCTGGTCGATGGCGATGCGCGCTTGCGCCAGCCAGTCCTGCACGTTGGACTGCTCGCTCAGGTATTTGCCAAAGGTGCGCCGCTCCAAGGCGCGCTCTGCCGCCAACTGCAGGGCCAGTTCACACTGGCCAATGCTGCGCATGCAGTGGTGCACGCGCCCCGGTCCCAGCCGGGCCTGGGCCATGGCAAAGCCTGCGCCCCAGTCGCCCAGCAGGTGGCTGGCGGGCACACGCACCTGGTGCAGCAGGATCTCGCAGTGCCCTTCGGGCGTGTGCTGGTGCAGTACGCTGATGTTGCGCAGCACCTGCACGCCGGGGGCATCCAGCGGCACCAGAACCATGCTGTGCTGGTGGTGAGAGTCCGGCATGGGCTCGCCGATGCCCTCGTCATCGGCATTGCGGCACAGCACGATCAGCAGCCGACAATGCGGGTGCGCCGCGCCGGTGATGAACCATTTGCGCCCCTGCACCACCAGCGTGTCGCCCTCGCGCCGCACGGTGGTCTGCAGGTTGGTGGGGTCGGACGAGGCCACGTCGGGCTCGGACATCGCAAAGGCCGAGCGGATGTGGCCCTGCAGCAGCGGCTCCAGCCATTGCTGGC
The DNA here is from genome assembly GCA_021286965.1 of Comamonadaceae bacterium. Lineage (GTDB taxonomy): Bacteria > Pseudomonadota > Gammaproteobacteria > Burkholderiales > Burkholderiaceae_C > Paenacidovorax. Next base: position 2,613 of record JAJTBK010000395.1, read on the forward strand.
GCTGTGCCGGGCTGGCAAAACGGTGCAGCAGCTCCATGTTGCCGGTGTCGGGCGCGCTGCAGTTGAACACCTCGGCCGCCCAGGGCAGGCGGCCCA
>JAJTBK010000402.1 GCA_021286965.1 Comamonadaceae bacterium
GTCTCGGCCAGGTGCGCGGCGGGGTCGGAAGTGCTCAGGTGCACGGGCAGGCCGCGCAGCGCCAGCTCCACGGCAATGGCCGCAGCCAGCGTGGTCTTGCCCACGCCGCCCTTGCCCATCACCATGACCAGGCCATGGCCGTCGGCGGCAATGTCGTCCACCAAGGCGGCCAAGTCCGGCGCGGCCAGCGTGGCGGGCAGCGCGGCGGCGGCCAGCGGGCCGGGGCTGGCGGCATCGGCGAGCAAATGCCGCAGGGCGTCGAGCCCCACCAGGTTGAAGGGCTTGAGCGCGATCTGGTCGCGCGGCAGGGCCTGCAGCGCGGGTGGAATGTCGGCCAGCGTGGCCTGCTCGCGCCGCACGATGGCGGCGGCCAGCGCGTCCTGCCCCACCGCATCAGCCGGGAACACGCCGTTGATCACCAGGTGCTGCTGCGACAGGCCGATGGCGGCCAGTTCTTCATGGGTGCGCGCCGCCTCGCGCAGCGTGGCGCGCTGCGCGCGGGCCACCAGCACCAGGCGCGTGCGCTGCACGTCGGCCAGGGCGGCCACGGCCTGCTGGTACTGGCTGCGCTGCTTCTCCAGCCCGGCCAGCGGCCCCAGGCAGGAGGCGTCGCCCTGGCCTGCCGCCAGAAAGCCGCTCCACGCGCCCGGCAGTTGCAGCAGGCGGATGGTGTGGCCCGTGGGCGCGGTGTCGAACAGGATGTGCTCGTAGCCTGCGGTCAGCGCCGCATCGGTCAGCAGGGCCGTGAATTCGTCGAAGGCGGCGATCTCGGTGGTGCAGGCGCCCGAGAGCTGCTCCTCGATGCTGCGCACGGCCTCATCGGGCAGCACGCCGCGCACCGGACCGACGATGCGGTCGCGGTAGGCTTGGGCAGCGGCCTGCGGGTCGATCTCCAGCGCCCACAACTTGGGCACGGCGGGGATGGCCGTGACGCGGTTGCCAATGCTCTCGCCAAACACCTGGCCGACGTTGGAGGCCGGGTCGGTGCTGACGAGCAGCACCCGTTTACCTTCGCCCGCCAGCTGCACGGCAGCGGCGCAGGCGATGGACGTCTTACCGACGCCGCCCTTGCCGGTAAAGAACAGAAAACGTGGCGCCTGGGTGAGGAATTGCATCAAATGCTCCTGTTTTAGCAGCAGCTACCGCACGAGCAGCACGCGTTAGCGGCGGTTTGGGCCTCACCCAGCGCCAGGCCCGCCCAGCGCGCCAGGTCGGAACGCGCAGGGTAGCGGCCCGCCAGCGCCAGCTGGCCGTCCACCAGCGTCACCGGCAAGGCGGCCTGGCCGGTGCGCTCGAGCAGGCCCTTGACGATGGCGTTGTCGGCAAAGGCCATGGGCTGCTGCGCCAGGTTGTAGCGCTGCACCTGGGCGCCGCCCTGCTGCGCCCACTGCACATCGGCGGCAAAGGTGACGAGGCTCTGATCCACCTCGGTGCCGCACACGCCGGTGTTGCAGCACAGGGCCGGGTCGAAGATTTGGATGGCTGGCATGGTGGCACTCCTTGGAAAAATGGAACGGTTTACAACGTCGCGCCCTGGGCGCTGACCAGGGGCGGCCCCAGGATGGGCAGGGGTTTCATTGGCTGGACTGGCCAATATGGTCGAGTTCACGCCGCAGGGCGGCGGCGTCCAGCGTCCCCAAGGGCAGGTTCACGAACAGGCGCACGTGGTTCATCATCAGCCGGAACACCTTGTCGAAGGCGCGGCGCTTGTCTTCGTCGCTGCCTTCTGCTGCGGCCGGGTCTTCAAAGCCCCAATGCGCCGAGACCGGCTGCCCTGGCCACAGCGGGCAGACCTCGCCGGCAGCGTTGTCGCACACGGTGATGACGAAATCCATCTGCGGCGCGCCGGGCACGGCGAACTCGTCCCAGCTCTTGCTGCGCAGGCCGTCCGTGGGGTAGCCGATGGCGCGCAGCTTGTCGATGGCCAAGGGGTTGACCTTGCCCGTGGGCCGGCTGCCGGCGCTCCAGGCACGAAAGCGCCCCTGCCCCATCGTATTGATGAGGGCCTCGGCCATGATGCTGCGGGCCGAATTGCCGGTGCACAGGATCAGGACGTTAAAGACTCTTTCTACAGCCTGCCCGGCACCGGGGGCACAGGTCAGGTCGCAGGCTTGGCCGCCGCAGCAGTTGTCCGACAAAAACGCCACCAGGGCCGCCGCCTGGGAAAAATTCGCCTCGTAGATGACGAAGCGGCCCTCCTGGCGCGACGTGACCATGCCGGCATGGGCCAGCTCCTTGAGGTGGAAAGACAGAGAAGATGGCGGGATACCGGCCGCCTCGCCAATCTTGCCGGCGGCCATGCCGGACGATCCCGCCTGGACAAGCAGGCGAAACACGGTGAGGCGCGATTCCTGGGCCAGGGCCGCCAGGGCGGTGACAGCAGTTTTTGCTTCCATATTTCAATAATAATCGAAATTTAAAGACAAAAAAACCAGGGGCAATGCCGCCCCTGGTAACGATGCATTTCAACGCCTGCGCAGCCTCTGCACCAGGGCCACGCCCGCCAGCACCAGCACCCCGGCGACGATACCCGCCCCGGCGTTGAGCGCATGGGTGGCCAGCGCCTGCCACAACCTGCCCAGGGCGCCCTGCCCCACGGCGGCGCCTGCGGCCTCGATGGCGTGGTGCAGGGGCGCCACGCCGTGCACCAGAATGCCCCCGCCCACCAGGAACATGGCCGCTGTGCCGGCCACGGAGAGGAACTTCATCAGCCAGGGCGCAAACGCCAGCAGTCCCCGCCCCAGGGCCTGGGCGGCGCGGCTGTCTTTGCCGGCCAACCACAGGCCGGCGTCGTCGAGCTTGACGATGGCGCCCACCAGTCCGTACACGCCCACCGTCATGAGGATGGCTATGCCCACCAGCACGGCCACCTGCTGCGCAAACGCCGCCGTGGCCACCGTGCCCAGGGCGATGACGATGATTTCTGCCGAGAGGATGAAATCGGTGCGCACCGCGCCCTTGATCTTGTCCTTTTCCAGTGCCACCAAATCCATGGCCGGGTTGGCATTGGCCTGGGCATGGCTGGCGTGGGTGACCTCGTCCTCAGTGGCGCTGTGCAGGAATTTGTGCGCCAGCTTTTCCACACCTTCAAAGCACAAAAAAGCACCACCGAGCATCAACAGCGGCGTGATGAGCCAGGGCGCCAAAGCGCTGATGGCCAGGGCCGCAGGCACCAAAATGGCCTTGTTCACCAGCGAGCCCCGGGCTACGGCCCAGACCACGGGCAGCTCGCGGTCCGCACTCACGCCCGTGACCTGCTGCGCGTTGAGCGCCAGATCGTCGCCCAGCACCCCCGCCGTCTTCTGCGTGGCCACCTTGGTCATGGCCGCCACGTCGTCGGCCACGGCGGCGCTCTTCTTGGCGGCCACCTTGGTCATCACAGCCACGTCGTCGAGGATGGTAGCGATGTC
>JAJTBK010000466.1 GCA_021286965.1 Comamonadaceae bacterium
CGGCGGGCGCAAGAACGGCGTGCTGATCTCCATGGACGACGGTGAAATTTTCACCTACGCCCTGGGCAAGCTCGACGATCGCGGTCGCATGTTCGTGCGTGCTGGCGACCCGGTGTACGAGGGCATGATCGTTGGCATCCACAACCGCGACAACGACCTGATCGTCAACGCCACGCGCACCAAGCAGCTGACCAACTCCCGTGTCTCGGGCAAGGAAGATGCCATCAAGATCACGCCGCCGATCGACCTGACGCTGGAATACGGCGTGGAGTTCATCGAAGACGACGAGCTGGTGGAAATCACCCCCAAGAGCATCCGCGTGCGCAAGCGCCACCTCAAGGAGCACGAGCGCAAGCGCGCCAGCCGCGAGGGCTGATCTCCGCTGCCTATGACAAAAAAAACCCGGCAATGCCGGGTTTTTTGTGGCTGCGTGATCCAGATCTCAGGATTTGCGACGGCGGGCCGAGACGCCTGCCGCCAGCAAGGCGAGGCCGGCCAGAGCCATGGTACCGGGCTCGGGGACGGCGTTGCCGGTGGCCTGTGCGGCGGAAATGACAGTCCAGCCTATGGCCGTTGATGCAGTGGTCGGATGGAAGGTCACGTCCAAAAGTAAATCATGGGCATTGCCGTTGGGATCGAGTTGTTTGCCTGTTTTATAGGTACCCATTTCCGTGCCACCCGTGATGTCGAGGTAGCCCTGGCCTTGACCGGCAACCGTGTTCGTGTTGTAGCTCGACGTATAGGTCGTGGTGTTGTCGCCGGCAATCACGCCTGCACCAAAAACACCAGAAAGCCAGGGTGTTCCCGTACTGATGCCGGGGTATAGCAGTGCGTTCAAATCCTTGCCTGCACCGACAGTTGGGCCCAGGGTTGGGTTGTAGTCGGTCGGATTTTTGAACAGGGCCCATTGCCCACCGACAGACTGGGTCGATGCGAACAGGCTGGTGCCAACGGGGTCGATGTTCACCGAATGATCCATCAGGCCGCCGAATACGCCGGTGATGTAGCCGTCGGCGCCGCCTTTGACGAAAATGAGCGAGCCGTCGGAAATCCGGGTGATGGTTGCAATCGAGAAGATGCCCATCGTGTCGGCACTGGTGTTGACGGAGCCTGCAGACCCAGGTGCTGCTGTCCCCGCAGCTGCATCGCAGCTTGCAACGGTGTTGCAGACATTCCCCAGGCCGTAGTAGCCGGTTGTGCCCGAGTCATAGTTGTCGATGGTCATCTTGAAGTCGCCCGCAACGATGCCCATGGCCTGTGCCGACCCGATGGCGCCGAACGACAGTGCCAGCAGCGTCGCGGCAGCGGCAATTTTGTTTTTCAGCATTTGGTTACTCCTTCAGAGGTAAGCGTGTTAAAAATCGCTTGCCCACAGATAAGCATGGAGCGTGCCAATGGCTGAGGTATTCGCTAACTAATTGTCATTGTTTGGTTTTTTCCTGTGGGCCAGGATTCGCGCCAGGTGCGGTGTCAAAAAAATCGACATCGCTCCCGGAGCGCAGCTAGTGGGGCTGGGGTAGGCGGCGCACGTCCACCAGGGCGATGCGGTGCTTGTCCATGCGCAGCACCTCGAAACGCAGGCCCTCGACCTCCAGCACCTCGCCTTCGCGTGGCAGCTGCTCCAGGCGATCGAGCAGGAAGCCGGCCAGGGTGCTGTAGTCGTCGCTGTCGGCCAGGTGGTGCACGTCGGTGGCGGCCTCCAGGGCGTGCAGGTCGGCCAGGCCATCGACCAGCCAATGGCCGGCGTCGGCCTGGGGCTGGATCTCCGGCTGCTCCCCTTCCTCGGGAAACTCGCCGGCAATGGCTTCGAGCAGGTCGATGGGGGTAACCAGGCCGAGGATGGAGCCGAATTCGTCGCTCACCAGCGCCATGGGCGCGCGCGAGCTGCGCATTTGCTCGACCAGCTTGACGACGTTGACCGAGGCCGGCACTACCAGCGGCTGGCGCATGGTGTTGATCGGGTCGATCTTGCCGTGGGCCAGCAGGTCGGCCAGCAGGTCGCGTGCCCGCGCCACCCCGGCGACGCGGTCGAGCTCGCCGTGGGCGACGGGGAACAGGCCGTGGTTGGCCTGCACCAGCTGGGCGCGCAGTGCCTGCGGGTCTTCGGCCAGGTCCAACCATTCGATGTCGGCACGCGGCGTCATCACCGATTGCACGCTGCGTTCGGCGAGCGAGAGCACGCCGCTGACCATGTGCCGCTCCTGCTGGCCAAAAGCCGGCAGCTGCGGCGCCTGGCCCTGGGCCTGCGGGGTGTTGGCCTGCTGGCTGGCACCGCCGAGCAGGCGCAGGATGGAGTCTGCCGTGCGCTCACGCAGGGGGACGCGCGCCTGGTTGCGCAGCAGGTTGCGCTTGGCCCATTGGTTGAAGAACTCGATCATGATCGAGAAGCCAATGGCGGCGTACAGGTAGCCCTTGGGCAGGTGAAACCCCAGGCCTTCGGCCAGCAGGCTCAGGCCGATCATGAGCAGAAAGCTCAGGCACAGCACCACCACCGTTGGGTGGGCATTGACGAACGTGGTCAGCGGCCGGGAGGCGAGCACCATCACGCCCATGGCAATCACCACGGCGGCCATCATCACGCCCAGGTGCTCGACCATGCCGACGGCGGTAATGACCGAATCGAGCGAGAAGACGGCATCGAGCAGCACGATTTGCGCCACGACGACGCCAAAGCTGGCCCAGGCGCGCTGGTCGCCGCTGGAGTGCTCGATGCCCTCCAGGCGCTCGTGCAGCTCGCTTGTGGCCTTGAAGAGCAGGAACAGGCCGCCAATGAGCAATATCAGGTCGCGGCCGGAGAATTGCAGGCGGCCGACGGCGAACAGCGGTGTCGTCAGCGTCACCAGCCAGGACATGAGCGACAGCAGCACCAGCCGCATGAGCAGGGCCAGCCCCAGGCCGATCAGGCGTGCGCGGTCGCGTTGCGCCGGTGGCAGCTTGTCGGCCAGGATGGCGATGAAAACGAGGTTGTCCACCCCGAGGACGATCTCCAGGACGATCAGCGTCAGCAGACCGATCCAGATCGATGGGTCGGTGACCCAGGCCAGGCTCAAGCCTTCCATGGCGTGGCTCCTGGGCTGCGGCGCACGCCGCTAGAGGGGGGGATGGGATGAGGGGAGGGGAGAAGTGGCGCCGCAAAGCGCCATCGGGAGGGAGGTTCCATAGCAGGGCGGCATCATACCGAAAGTGGCGGCCGCACGGTGGAGGTGAAGGCGGGGGGATGGGTGGGAAAAAATGCCTGGCTACCAGGAAAAG
>JAJTBK010000423.1 GCA_021286965.1 Comamonadaceae bacterium
TCAAATAAGCCTGATTAGCGACGTGCCTCAGAAAAAACCCGTTCGCCCTGAGCCAGTCGAAGGGCCAGCGACGGCAGTGCCCTGGCTTCGACGGGCTCAGCCCGAACGGCTGGGGGGCAAGCATCTGAGGCATGTCACTAATCAGGCAAATAAGTCTCTAGACCGCACCCATCAAACGTCAGCAGCTCCGTTTTTAATAGCATTCCCCACCGTCACCACCGCGCCGCGCAGGGTGTAGGTCATGGCTTCGGTGATATTCACATCCACCATCTGCCCGATCAGGCGCTCGGGGGCGGGGAAGTTGACGACGCGGTTGCACTCGGTGCGGCCCATGAGTTCGCCGTTGTCGCGCTTGGAGTAGCCTTCGACCAGCAGGCGCTGCACCGTGCCGACGCGCTCCTGGCTGATGTCTTTGATGTTGCGGTTGATGACGGCCTGCAGCTCTTGCAGGCGGCGCAGTTTCACCTCGTGCGGCGTGTCGTCGTGCAGGTTGGCCGCTGGCGTGCCGGGGCGGGGGCTGAAGATGAAGCTGAAGCTGTTGTCAAAGCGCACGTCGTCAATCAGCTTCATCATCTTGGCGAAGTCTTCTTCCGTCTCGCCGGGAAAGCCGACGATGAAGTCGCTGCTCATGGCCATGTCGGGGCGGATGGCGCGCAGTTTGCGGATGGTGCTCTTGTATTCCATGGCGGTGTAGCCGCGCTTCATGGCCATGAGGATGCGGTCTGAGCCGTGCTGCACCGGCAGGTGCAGGTGATTGACCAGCTTGGGGATTTTGTCGTAGGCGGCGATCAGGCGCGGCGTGAATTCGTTGGGGTGGCTGGTGGTGTAGCGGATGCGCTCGATACCCGGAATCTCGGCCCCGTATCCGAGCAGCAGGGCAAAGTCGGCCTTCTCGGCGGTATCGCCCATGGTGCCCAGGTAGGCGTTGACGTTTTGGCCCAGGAGCGTGACTTCTTTCACGCCCTGGTCGGCCAGGCCGGCGACTTCGACCAGCACGTCCTCGAACGGGCGGCTGACCTCTTCGCCGCGCGTGTACGGCACGACGCAGTAGCTGCAGTATTTAGAGCAGCCTTCCATGATGGAGACGAAGGCGCTGGCGCCCTCGACACGGGCGGGCGGCAGGTGGTCAAACTTCTCAATCTCGGGAAAGCTGATGTCCACCTGCGGGCGCTGCTGGGCCTGGCGGGCGCTCAGCAGCTCGGGCAGGCGGTGCAGGGTTTGCGGGCCAAAGACGACATCGACAAACGGCGCGCGCTTGATGATTTCCTCGCCCTCCTGGCTGGCGACGCAGCCGCCAACGCCGATGAGCACGCCTTTTTCCTTCAGGTGCTTGACGCGGCCGAGATCGCTAAAGACTTTCTCTTGCGCTTTCTCGCGCACCGAGCAGGTGTTGAAGAGGATGAGGTCGGCCTCTTCGGGGTTGTCGGTGGCTTCGTAGCTTTGCGCTGCGCCGAGCACGTCGGCCATCTTGGCCGAGTCGTACTCGTTCATCTGGCAGCCAAAGGTTTTGATGAAGACTTTTTTCGACGAGGGGGGCGTGGTGGTGCTCATACAGCGGGCAATGGTGTTTATCCAGGGGCTGGAGGTGTTGGGCCGCCATGGGCGCCATGGGCGAACTGGCAGCCAAGAAAAAACCCACAGTGGGTTGCCTCACTGTGGGTTTTTGTGTGTGGTGGTCGTAGAGGGACTTGAACCTTCGACATCAGCATTATGAATGCTGCGCTCTAACCAACTGAGCTATACGACCGCGAGACGCGCATTATATGCCGAAAATTACTGGTTGGTAAAGTTCGCCGGGCGTTTGTTGACGAAGGCGTCCATGCCTTCTTTTTGGTCCTGGGTGGCGAACAGGGCGTGGAACAGGCGGCGCTCGAACATCAGGCCGTCCGAGAGCGTGCCCTCAAAGGCGCGGTTGACGGTTTCCTTGGCGGCCATGACGGCGATTTGCGAGAAGCCGCTGATCATGAGGGCCGCGCCCAGGGCTTCTTCCATGAGCTTGTCCAGCGGAACCACGCGGCTGACCAGGCCGGCGCGCTCGGCCTCGGTGGCGTCCATCATGCGGGCGGTGAGGGCCATGTCCATGGCCTTGGCCTTGCCCACGGCGCGCGGCAGGCGCTGCGTGCCGCCGGCGCCGGGGATGACGCCGAGCTTGATCTCGGGCTGGCCGAACTTGGCGTTGTCGGCGGCGATGATGAAGTCGCACATCATCGCCAGCTCGCAGCCGCCGCCCAGGGCAAAGCCGCTGACGGCGGCGATGATGGGCTTGCGCACGCTGCGCATCTGCTCCCAGTTGCGCGTGATGAAGTCGCCTTTGTAGGCGTCGGCAAAGTTGTACTTGGCCATGGCGGTGATGTCGGCGCCGGCGGCAAAGGCTTTTTCGCTGCCGGTGACGATGATGCAGCCGATGGTCTCATCGGCGTCAAAGGCTTTGAGCGCCGCCCCGAGCTCGTCCATGAGCTGGTCGTTGAGCGCGTTCAGCTGCTTGGGGCGGTGGAGCGTGATGATGCCGACCTTGTCGGCTTCGGTGCGCACGGTGATGCATTCGTAGGCCAATTCCATCTCCTGGGTGGTGGTTAAACCGTTCGACTATAGCCAGACTCAGGCGCCCTGCAGCCAGCTGCGCGCGCGTTCGCTGTTGCTGGCGGGCAGCTCCAGGCGCACGCTGTCGCCCTGGGGCTGGGCGGGGGGCAGTTGCAGCGGCAGGCGCAGCAGCCGGCCGTTGCGGGCGACCAGGGCGGTGGCGCTGCTGCCGGGGGCGGCGTACAGCGCCAGGTCGCCAAGCTGGTACAGGCGCCAGGCCTGGCCGGCGGCCTCCAGGCCCAGCCATTCGTCGCCGGCCATGAAGCCGGCGGCTTCGGCGGCGCTGGTGCGCAGCACGGTTTTGATGACGATGGTGCTGCCTTCTTGCACGCGCAGGCCCAGGCGCTGGGCGGGCTGCGCCGGTTCGTCGTGCCACTGCACGCCCTGGCTGGCGAGCAGCTCGGCCAGCGGCAGCTCGGTGGTGCTGTGCACCCAGGCCGCAATTTCTGCGGCCCAGCTGCGGCCACTGCATTGTTCGAGCGCGGCCAGCAGGTCGGCTTCTTGCATGGGGCCGCCCTGGCAGCGCTGCCACAGGGTGCGCAGCACGGCGTCGAGGGTGCTGCGGCCTTCGCGGCGCAGCGCCAGATCCAGGCACAGGGCGACGAGTGCGCCCTTGGTGTAGTAGCTGACGGTGGCGTTGGGCGTGTTCTCGTCCTGGCGGTAGTACTTGACCCAGGCGTCAAAGCTGGCCTGGGCCACCGTCTGCACCTGCCGGCCCGGGGTCTGCAGCAGCTGGTTGATGGCTTTGGTGAGGAGTTTGAGGTAGCTGGCGTCGTCGATCAGGCCGGCGCGGCGCAGCAGCAGGTCGTCGTAGTAGCTGGTAAAGCCTTCAAAGAACCACAGCAGCGCGGTGTAGTTCTCGTGCTGGTAGTCGTAGGGGGCGAATTCGGCTGGGCGCAGGCGCTTGACGCACCAGCTGTGAAAGTATTCGTGGCTGATGAGGCCGAGCAGCTGCACGTAGCCTTCGCTGGCCTTGGTGTCGCCCTGGCGCGGCAGGTCGCTGCGCTTGCAGATCAGGGCCGTGCTGTCGCGGTGCTCCAGGCCGCCGTAGCCGTCGTGCGTGGCGTGCAGCAAGAACAGGTACTGGGCAAAGGGCGGCGGGCCTTCGGGTTGCCACAGGCGGATGGCGGCTTCGCAGATGCGGCGGCTGTCGGCCGCCAGCTGCGCCAGGTCGGTGGTGGCGGTGCTGCCGGCGAGCACGAAGCGGTGCGGCGTGCCGCAGGCGTCGAACGTGGTGCTGGCAAAGGGGCCGAGTTCGACCGGGCAGTCGGCCAGGTGGTCGTAGTCCTGGGCGCGGTAGCGGCCAAAGCCCTGGGCGTCGGTTTCTAAGGGAAAAAGGGCTGTAGCGCAATACCAGGGCGCGCTGGCAGCTATTGTTTTGGGAGCATTCAGCGTGACTTCGCAGGGAGCGTCGTCCTGCCCGAGTACGCGCAGGCACAGGCTGGTGGCGTTGAAGAAGCCGCGCTGGCTGTCGAGCCAGGCGGTGCGCACCGAGGCGTCGTAGGCGCAGACTTGGTAGTGCAGCGTCAGCGGCTGGCCGCTGGTGCAGTCCACGCGCCAGTGGTCTTTGCTGAGCTGCGCCACGGCCAGCGCTTGGCCGCCTTGCGCGGCGCGCAGGTGCTGCAGGTTTTTGGCAAATTCGCGCACCAGGTAGCTGCCCGGAATCCAGGCGGGCAGGGCCAGCTCCTGCGCGGCGGCGGGGGCGGCCACCGTCAACTCCACCGCGTACAGGTGGGCGTGCAGGTCGGCCGGTGTGATGCGGTAGTGCAGGGCGGGGGCAGCGGCCATGGTCAGCGGGCGCTGGCGGTTTCTGTCAGGCGCTTTTCCACCTCTTGCGCGCCAATGGCGCCGGGTACGCGTGAGCCGTCGGTGAATACCAGGGTCGGGGTGCCGGTGATTTTGTATTTTTTGCCCAGCGCCAGGTTGCGCTGCAGGGCGGCGGTGTCGCAGCTGGCGCTGGCGGGTGTTTTTTCGCGCAGCATCAGGTCGTGCCAGGCGGCTTCGGGGCTCTTGGCGCACCAGATGTTGCGTGATTTTTCTACCGAGTCCGGGCTCAGGATGGGGTAGAGAAACAGGTGCACGGTGACGTTGTTGATGTTTTGCATGTCGCGCTCAAAGCGCTTGCAATAGCCGCAGTTGGGGTCTTCAAACACGGCCAGTTTGCGCGAGCCATCGCCGCGCACGATGGTGACGGCATCCTTGAGCGGCAGCTCGTCGAACTTGACGGCGGTGAGCTTGTTGATGCGGTCTTCGGTCAGGTTGCGCCGCGCCTTGGTGTCGATCAGCTCGCCCTGGATCAGGTAGTTGCCCCGGGCGTCGGTGTAGAACAGGTCGGTGCCGATGCGCACCTCGAACAGGCCGTCCATGGGCGTGGCGCGCACTTCGTCGATCTTGGCCAGCTGCGGGATGCGCTCGGCCAGGGTTTTGCGGATCACGGCCTCGTTCGCCTGGGCGCCCAGCGCCAGGGTGGTGAGCAGGGCGCCGGCGAGCAGGGCGGGCAGTCGGGAAGGGGTAGCGGTCATTGTGTGCGTGCGTTCTCAGTGCGTTGATCCCATGGCCTGGCGGGCCATCCATTGTTTGAGCAGGCTGCTGCGCTCGAAGCCCTTGAGGCCCCAGTTGCGCAGGGCTTGCACCGGCGCTTCGGGGCGCACGAAGAGCTGCTGCAGCCCGTCCATGGCCAGGGCCATGGGCAGCAGGGCGGCCTTGCGCTCGCGCTCGTAGCGGCGCAGCAGGCGCAGGTCGGCAATGCTGCGCCAGTCGCGCCCTTGCAGGGTGCGCGCCAGCGTTTGCACGTCGGCCAGGCCCAGGTTCAGCCCCTGGCCGGCCAGGGGATGGACGTTGTGCGCCGCATCGCCCGCCAGCACCCAGCTGTGCGCCGCCTGACCCGGCTGGGGGCCGCACCAGTGCTGCGCCTGCGCCTGCTGTAGCGGCCAGGCGGCGCGGCGGCTGGTCAATTCCAGGCTGCCGAGCGCGTCGTGGCTCGCTTGCTGCAGTTGCAGGGCAAAGGCTTCGGGTTCGAGCGCCAGCAGCTGCGGCGCCTGCTCCTGGGGCACTGACCAGACAATCGCCACCGAGTTCCCCTCGCCGCCGGCGAGTGGCAAAAAAGCCAGGATGCTGCCATCGGCGCCAAACCACTGGCGCGCCACCTGGCCGTGCGGCTGGGCGCAGCGCAGGCGCGCGGCAATGGCCTGCTGGGCGTAGGGGGTGGCGGTAAATTCGACGCCGAATTCTTCGCGCGTGCGGCTGGCGCGGCCTTCGCAGACGGCGGTCAGGGTGGCGTGCACGGGGGCGTGCACCCGCTCCACCTGGGGCTGGTAGCGCACGGCTTCGGCCAGGCGCGCTTCGAGGGCCGGCACGTCCACGATCCAGGCCAGGGCTTCGGCCTGTTGCGCGCTGGCGTCAAAGTGCAGCAGGCCGTCCTGGTCGCCGTGCACCTGCATGTGCTGCACGGCGCAGACGTGCTGCGGCTCGGGCCAGGCGCGCAGCTGCTGCAGCAGTGTGCGCGCGCCGGCGTTGAGCGCGTAGGCGCGCACGTCCTCGTGCGGCGTGCTGCTGGCAGGTTCGTCGGCAGGGCCGACCAGGGCCACGCGCAAGCGCTCGCGCGCCAAGAGCAGGGCCAGTGTGCGGCCCACGATGCCGGAACCACGGATACATACGTCAAAGGTTTGCGCCATGGCGGTGATTGTAGGAGCGGCGCAGGGCCATACCCCTGCCCGTAAAATGGCGGGTTTTCCATCTCTCCCCCCAGAAAGCCCTGCCATGAGCCTCAAATGCGGCATCGTGGGCTTGCCCAACGTCGGCAAATCCACCCTGTTCAACGCCTTGACCAAGGCCGGCATCGCCGCCGAGAACTACCCCTTCTGCACCATCGAGCCCAATACCGGCGTGGTGGAAGTGCCCGACCCGCGCCTGCAGCAGCTGGCGCAGATCATTTCGCCCGAGCGCATCGTGCCGGCCATCGTCGAATTTGTGGACATCGCCGGCCTGGTGGCGGGCGCGAGCAAGGGCGAGGGCCTGGGCAACCAGTTCCTGGCGCACATCCGCGAGAC
>JAJTBK010000431.1 GCA_021286965.1 Comamonadaceae bacterium
CCCCGGCGCTCAGCCCCGCGCTGGTGCGTGCGCAGGCCGCCAGCGCGCGCGTGGTGGTGGTCGGCGGCGGCTTTGGCGGCGCCACGGTGGCGCGCTACCTGCGCACCTGGGCGCCGCAGGTCCAGGTCACGCTGGTCGAGCCTGCCGAGACCTTCGTCACCTGCCCGTTTTCCAACCATTACCTGGCCGGGCTGCGCCGCTGGGACAGCATCGTCCACGGCTACGCCGGCCTGCGCGCGGCGGGCGTGCAGGTGGTGCACGCCCACGCCGAGGACGTGGACGCCACTGCGCGCACGCTGCGCCTGCACACCGGCCAGACGCTGCGCTGGGACCGCCTGGTGCTCGCGCCCGGCGTGGACATGCGCTGGGACGCGCTCGAAGGCTACGGCGGGGCCGCCGCCGAGCTCGCGCCGCACGCCTGGAAGGCCGGCGCGCAGACCCGCCTGCTGCGCCGCCAGCTGCAGGCCATGCCCGACGGCGGCGTGTTCGTGATGAGCATCCCCGACAACCCGTTCCGCTGCCCGCCCGGGCCCTACGAGCGCGCCAGTCTGGTGGCGCATTACCTCAAGCGGCACAAGCCGCGCAGCAAGGTGCTGCTGCTGGACGCGAAGAACAACTTCTCGAAGAAGGAGCTGTTCCTGCAGGGCTGGCAGGCCCTGTACGGCGGCATGGTCGAGTGGATCAGCCTGGCGCAGGACGGCCAGGTGGTGCGCGTGGACGCGCCGGCGCTGGAGGTGGAAACCGCCTTCGGCGCGCGCCACCGGGCGGACGTGCTCAACGTCATCCCACCGCAGAAGGCGGGCCTGATCGCCGCCCGCGCCGGCGTGGTCGATGCCAGCGGCTGGGCGCCCGTGCAGGGCGAGGACTTCGCATCGCGGCAGGTGAGCGGCATCCACGTGCTCGGCGACGCCGCGCTGGCCGGCCCGATCCCCAAGTCAGGCTTCGCCGCCAACAACCAGGGCAAGGTGGTGGCCGCCGCCCTTGCCGCCGCGCTGACGGGCCGGGCCGCGCCCACCGCCTGGTATGCCAACACCTGCTACAGCCTGCTGGCGCCGGGCTACGGCATCTCGGTGGCGGGGGTGTACCGGGCGCACGAGGGGCGCATCGTCGATCTGCCGCACAGCGTCGGCGTGAGCCCGCTGGACGCCCCACCCGCGCACCGCGCCGCCGAGGCACGCCACGGCGCGGACTGGTATGCCGCCATCAGCGCCGATATCTGGGATCGATGAGGCTATTGAGCCCGCCGTGCCAGCTGCACCAGCTGCTCCAGCGCCTCGCCATCGCCGTCCTGCGCCAGCGCCTCCCACAAGCGCCGCGCGCGCTGGTAGTCGCCCAGCCGGCAGGCTGCGTGCGCCTGCAGGTGCTGGCCTTCCACATCGGCGGCGGGCTGGAGCATGGCCCAGGCTGCGCCAAGCAGCGTGCGCGGGTGGGCGCCCGCCATGGCTGCGCAGCTCATGGCTTGGCGCTGAGCACCCAGCTGGCCAGCAGCTTCAGGTCTTGCGCGCTCAGGCTCGAATGCGCGGGCATGGCGGCGCGCCCCCACTTGCCCTTGGAGCCCATCTGGATGGACTGCGCCAGCGTGGCCACGGCGTCCTTGTCGCCGGCGTATTTCTCGGCCACCGAACTGAAGGCCGGGCCGACGATTTTTTCCGCCACCGAATGGCAGCTGTAGCAGCCATTGGCCTTGACGATGTCTGCGGCGGCGGCCAGATCGGTGGCGGCATGGGCCGCAGCAGCAGCCCACAGGGAAGCGAGGAGAAGAATGTTGCGCATGGCGAAGAGAGGGGAGGGTGGAAAGACAGAGGTACCGTGGGCAACATCCATGCCAGCCCTTTTGCCCCCGCCGGTGTGCCGGCACTGCACCCATCCGCCACAAACGGCGCCGGCAGTGTGCAAAAACGAAGCAGTCACGGCCACAACCGGCAGCACCCGTGGCGCCAAAGCCGCTACCATGGGCGCCATGTCCTCCGCCTTTGCCATCGCATCCTCCGGCCTGCAGGCCGCGCAACTGCGGCTGGACAGCAGCGCGCACAACGTCGCCAACATGAGCACGCCGGGCTT
>JAJTBK010000468.1 GCA_021286965.1 Comamonadaceae bacterium
CCGGCCCCGGCGCCATCACCGCAGCACTGGGGCGCTGGCTTCCTATAAAAACCCATCAAAACAGCCTCTAGACCTTATCCATCAAGCGCTAGCAGCTATCATTTTTGTAATGCCATCCAGCCCTTTCTTTCTGCACCGCACACACCCTCTGTGGAGCTGCGGGATGCGCCCCTTCTTTTTGCTGGCCATGCTCGCGGCGCTGCTGCTGCTGGCCTGGTGGAGCCTGGCGCTGGCCGCCGGCTGGCCGCTGCCGGCCGTGGCGGGGGGGGCCCTGGTATGGCACGCGCACGAGCTGATCCTGGGCTTTGCCATGGCCGCCGTGGCCGGCTTTGTGCTCACCGCCCTGCCCGAGTTCACTGCCACCGCCGGCGCCCGCCCCCAGGCGCTGCAGGCGCTGGTACTGCTGTGGCTGGGCGCGCGCCTGGGCCTCGCGCTCTCGGGCTGGTGGGGAGTGCCCGCCCTGTGGCTGGCGGCCTGCGCCCAGGTGGGCCTGCCGCTGGGGCTGCTGGCGCAGCTGTGGCCGGCGCTGCGCAGCCCCGCCGGGCGCGCGCACCAGGCGTTTGGCTGGCTGCTGCTGGCGCTCGCCGGCAGCAGCGCCGGGTTTTATGTCGACACGCTGCATGGCGCGCCGGCCCTGCGCTGGCTGCACGCCAGCCTGGGCCTGTTGATGCTGCTGACGGTGGTGGCGGCGAGCCGGATCTCGATGCAAATCCTCAACCGCGCCATCGAGCAGCTGCGCCCGGGCGCGCCGCCCTACATCGCCCGCCCACCCCGGCGCCACCTGGCAGCGCTGTGCATCGGCTTGGCCACCGTGGCCGAATTTTTCGCCCCCGCCAGCCACCTGGCTGGCTGGCTGGCACTGGCCGCCAGCGCCGCCGTGCTGCACCTGCTGACCGACTGGCATGTGGGCGCACCACTGTGGCGGCGGCGTTTTACGCTGCTGCTCTACAGCATGTACCTGTGCATGGCCCTGGGCTACGCCGGGCTGGGCCTGGGTGCGCTCGGCCTGCTCGGCGGCGCCCCGGCGGCGGGCCGCCACCTGCTGACCATGGGCAGTGTGGGGTTGGGGATTTTCATCGTCATCGGTATTGCCGGGCGCGCCCACGTGGGCCGCAGGCCCGACCCCGGCCCCTGGCTGGGGCTGGGCGGTGCGCTGCTGCTGCTGGCCACTGCGGCGCGCGTGGCTGCCGCCCTGGGCGCAGCGCCCGCGCTCTGGCTCGCCATGGCCGGCCTGGGCTGGTGCGCAGCTTTTGCCCTGCTGCTGTGGCGCATAGCGCCGGGGCTGTGGCAGGCACGCAGCGATGGACAGGAGGGCTGCGCCGGGCCGGTGTGATTTACCGTTCTGACCACAGGGCACGCAGGCTTTTGCGGGCCAGGTGGGGCAGCAGCCGATGCAGCGGCTGGCGCAGGCGCTGGCCCTGCAGATAGAGCAGGCCGCGCGCCAGCGGTGTCCAGCGGTCGGCACTGCTCGGGTGCGGCGGCTGCAGCACGCGCAGGTACAGGCCATCGCGCAGACGGCGCTGCCAGGCGGCCTGGCCGACGCTGGGCGCCAGTGCCGCCAGCACCTCGGCGGGCACCGGACTCGCCAGCAGCGCCTGGGCATAGCGCAATCCGTGGTGCAGCGGCCAGCCCCAGCCCAGCGCCTGCGCCCGCGCCAGCAGCTGCGGCCAGAAATCGGGCTGCAGCGCCGCCTCGCGCAGCAGGGCGTCGATATCGACCAGGCCGCGAAAGCCCTGGCCAAACTCGCTTTCATGGAACAGGTGCACGGCGCTGTGCAACAGCTGGTCGGCCGAAGCCAGTGCCTGCAGCCCCGGCGCCAACGTCTGCACCGCCTGGAGCAGACCGGCGACCTGCGCCGGGGCCTGGCCCGGCAGCAGGGCATGGTGCACGTCCAGCACCGTGCCCCGGTGGATATGGCGCAGCGGCGGCAGCTCGTGCATCCAGCGGCGGTAGTACTGCTGGTCGTAGGCGTCGTGCTTGGTGTGCCCCCAGCCTGCCAGCAGCAGCGCGCTTTCGACCGCCGCCAGGCGCGCGCGGGGCACCAGGATGTCCACGTCCGAC
>JAJTBK010000509.1 GCA_021286965.1 Comamonadaceae bacterium
CCGAGAGCGCCGAGCACAAGGCCAAGCGCCTGGCCTTGATCGAAGAAGTGAAAACCTGGGCCGCCGCGCACGCTGCCGGCAGCGACTGGAAGGGCGTCAACCGCGCGCTGCACCAGTTCTCTGAGCGCTGGCGTGACGGTGGCCATGTCGGCGAGAAGCTCTTTGCCGAGCTGCAGCCGCTGTGGAAGCAGGCCCTGGCCCTGGCCGCCGCGCCGCTGGAGGCGGCGCAAAAAGACAGTCTGGCCCGGCGCCAGGCGATGATCGAAGAGGCGACGGCCCTGGGCGCAGCGGCGCAGCTGCGCATCGATGCCGTCAAGGCCCTGCAGCAGCGCTGGCAGGCCGAGGCCCAGGCGGTTCCGCTCGATCGCAAGCAGGAACAAAAGCTCTGGGACGCCTTCCGCAAGCCCATTGACGAAGCTTTCAACCGCAAGGGCGCCGAGCGTGAACGCGCAGCCGGTGAGATGAGCGCGCGCGACCGCGTGGTGCTCGACGCCTCCAAGGCCCTTGAGGCGGCCAACGCCAGCGGCGATGCGCAGCAAATCCGCAGCGCCATGCAGGCCCTGGAAGCGGCCCTGCAGCAGCGCGCCGAGGCTGAAAAATCTGAGCAAAATCAGGTGCCAAGCCAAGAGGGACAAGCGCCAGCAGCTACAGAAAGTGAAGCATCTGCCGCTCCCAAGGCGGCCCCCGCACGCCCGCTGCGTGCGGTGCGTGGCGACGATCGTCCCGGTATGCAGCGTGAGGCCGCAGCCGCCAGCCCACGCCGTGATGCGCGCCCGGCGCGTGGCGAGGGGCGTGGTGATGGTCGCGGCGAAGGGCGTTTTGAGCGTGCTGGCCGCTTCGGCGACCGGGGGCCGCGCGAAGAGCGTGGCCCGCGCCTGGGCGACGCTGCCTTCCGCGCCCAGCGCGACGCCCTGGATCATGCCCAGCTGGCGCTGAAAAAACTTGCCGCCCAGGCCCACGGCGAAGCGCTGACGCAGCTGCTGACGGCCTGGGAGCAGCGCGACGCTGCCCGCCTGCCCAGCAGCCAGGAACTGGGCGGCCGCGTCACCACGCCGGTGCGCAACAGCTGGGTGCAAGCGCTGTCGGCGGCGCCAGCGGGTGACGCCGGCGAAGCCCTGCTGCGCCTGGAGATGGCTGCCGATGTGCCCACGCCCGCTGAGCAGTTGAACGCCCGCCGCGCGCTGCAGCTGCAAATGCTCACGCGCCGCAACGACCCGGCGCCGGCACAAACCTGGGGCCAGGATGCTGCCCGCGTGCTGGGCGCCGCCAGCGACACCGCCAGCGCCCGCCGCTTGCAAAGCGCGCTCAAGGCCCTGCTGCGCAAGTAAGTTCGCCAGCAAAAAAGGCTGCCACAGGAATGTGGCAGCCTTTTTTTTGCGTGCGCCTCCAGGCGGGAAAAACAAAAAAGGCCGTTGCTTGCGCAACGGCCTTTGAATGTTTGGTGCCCAGGAGAGGACTCGAACCTCCACGGAGTTACCCGCTAGTACCTGAAACTAGTGCGTCTACCAATTCCGCCACCTGGGCTTTCAGGAAAGACTCGCATTATACGGTCTTTTTAGTGCTCCAGAATAAAGTTCGAATTTTTTGCAAAATTCGTCTTCCATGCTGAAGACTTGCACAAAAAACCGCTGATCTTACAGCGGCTGCTTGTGTTTTCCTTGTTTGACGCCAAACCATCATGGCTTGTCGTTAAACTTGGTGCCCAGGAGAGGACTCGAACCTCCACGCCTCTCAGCGCTAGTACCTGAAACTAGTGCGTCTACCAATTCCGCCACCTGGGCATTTCAGGAGGGTAGGGACAGTTCATTACTGAACCATCCCCCCCTAAGAACCGGACTTGCGACTTTCACCGCATCCGGCTCAAGCACAACACTGTCCGTATTGTGCGAAGACTCAGATTGTACTCTAAGTTTTCGCCTTTT
>JAJTBK010000532.1 GCA_021286965.1 Comamonadaceae bacterium
GCAAGCCGCCCAGCCGCGACGTCATGCAGGCAGCCGCCAAGGCCGCACGCAGCGAGATGATGGATCGCATCCGCACCAACAAGGCGACGCAACGCGGCGACAAGCCCGCACGCCAGGACGGCGAGCGCAGCGAACGCAGCCAAGGCCAGCGCCCAGCCCCATCCCAGAGCCGGGGCCCGCGCAACGCCCAGGGTGGCGCCAACCAGGGCCCGCACGCCGGCCAAGGACAAGGACAAGGCCGCAACCGCCGGGGAGGCAGCCGCCCCCAGGGCGGACGCGAGCGTGACGACGAGCAGTTCGACGACCATCGCCAGCCACGCGCCGACGCCCACCTGGGCACGCAGTTCGGCCACCCCAAGCCGGCACGTCGCACACAAGGCGGCGGCCAGCCCGACCCCATGCGTACCAGCGTGGACAGCATGGGCGGGCGCGGCAACCGGGGCGGCGGCTACCGCAGCGGCGGCGGCGGTAACGGCGGCGGTTTTGGTGGCGGGCGCGGCGGCTACCGCTGAACCAGTCCACGGCCGGCGCGGACGGGCGCCGACGGTTAACATCGCACGCTTCGGCAAGGGCCCGGTGGCCCTTGGGTGAGACTTAGCCTCCGGCGTTTTGTTGACCATGAAAACCTCGTCCCGCGCTTTCCTGCTCTCGCACTCCCGGCAGCTCGGCCTGCTGGGCCTGGCGGCCCTGCTGGCAGCCTGCTCCAGCACCCCGCTGCCCCCCTGGCCCAGCGCCCCCGGGGCCCCGGCCAGCACCACGCCGACAACGGCGGCGCCACCCAAGGCCCGCCCAGGGGTGGTCGTCGCCCCGCCCCTGGGTACCCCGGCACGCCCTCCTGCGGCTGCCCCCAGCCCCCTGCCGACAACGCCCGAG
This sequence comes from Comamonadaceae bacterium, assembly GCA_021286965.1. Classification (GTDB taxonomy): domain Bacteria; phylum Pseudomonadota; class Gammaproteobacteria; order Burkholderiales; family Burkholderiaceae_C; genus Paenacidovorax. The sequence continues at coordinate 874 of JAJTBK010000532.1, forward strand.
GGCGTGACCATCACGCCGGTCGGCGCCGCCCAGCCCAGTGCCGCCAACCTGCCCTTTGGCGCTGCCGTCGCGGCACGCTTTCCCGACCCAACCGTGCGCTACCACACCCCCGGCCTGGCCGAGGGCCGCAGCAGCTACACCAGCAATGCCGAGTTGGCGCAATGGCTGCGCGATTTGCAAACCCCACCCGGTGCCGCCGGCACCCACCTGGCGCTCCAGGAGATCGGCCAGGCGCAATCGGGCACCCCTTTGCTGGGCCTGATCGCCACCCGCGCCCCCGGCGCCGATCCCGCCAGCCTGCAGGCCAGCGGGCGGCCCACCGTGCTGCTCATAGGCCAGCAGCATGGCGATGAACCCGCCGGCAGCGAGGCCCTGCTCGCCATGGCGCGCGAGCTGGCCCCAGGCGGGCTGCTCGAGCCGCTGCTCGAACAGATCAACGTCATCCTCGTGCCGCGTGCCAACCCTGACGGCGCCGAAGCCAGCCAGCGCAACACCACCAACGGCGTGGATCTGAACCGCGACCACCTGCTGCTGACCACGCCCGAAGCCCAGGCCCTGGCCCAGCTGGTGCGCAACTACCGCCCGCTGGCCGTACTCGACGCGCACGAGTACACCGTCGGCGGCCGTTTCTTGCAAAAATTCCATGCCCTGCCGCGCTACGACGCACTGCTGCAATACGCCACCACGCCGAACGTACCCGAGTTCATCACCAAGGCCGCACGTGAGTGGTACTACCAACCCATGGCCGATGCCCTGCATGGCCAGGGCCTGAGCAGCGACTGGTACTACACCACCTCCACCGATTTGCAAGACATGCGCCTGTCGATGGGCGGCATCCGCCCTGACACCGGGCGCAACGTCAATGGCCTGAAGAACACCGTCAGCATGTTGGTGGAGACGCGCGGCATCGGCATCGGCCGCGCGCACCTGCAGCGGCGCGTACACACCCAGGTGACTGCCCTGGCCAGCGCCCTGCGCAGCACGGCCGAACGCGCCAAGAGCCTGGAGCAGGTGCGCTCCTTCGTCGCCCGCGACGTCAGCGCCCAAGCCTGCCGGGGCCAGGTCGTAATCGACGCCGCCCCGACCCGCAGCGAGCGCGAGCTGCTGATGATCGACCCCCAAACCGGCGCCGACCGCAGCCTGCGCCTGCCCTGGGATTCAGCACTGCAGCTGCAAGCCACCAAGAGCCGCCCGCGCCCCTGCGGCTACTGGCTCTCGGCCGATGCAGGCAGTGCCGTGCAACGCCTGCGCCTGCTCGGCCTGCAGGTCTTGCAAGTGGCCGAAAACGGCTCGGTGCTGGCCGAAACGTTCACCGCCACCACAACCGAGAGTGCAGCGCGCGAGGACGTACGCGGCCAGGTGGAGGGCAGCGACGCCATCGTGCGTGTGGAAGTGGCGCCGCACCGCGCCGCCATCGACGTTCCCGCCGGCAGCTACTACGTACCCCTGGGCCAGCCCTGGGCCAACCTGGCCGTGGCCGCACTGGAGCCCGATACGCAGAGCAGCTACTTCGCCAACCACCTGCTGCCCAGCCTGACCGACAGCGCCCGCATCATGGCCCCACCGGCATTGGTCTTTGAAGAGGACTGAACCCCCAGACGCCGGCGCTTGCGCACAATAGCGCCATGTCCGCACCGCATTCCGAAGCCTTGCTGGCGCAGGTCGCCGCACTGCCGCCCCTGCCCGGCGTCTACCGTTATTTCGACCGCAACGACGCCCTGCTGTACGTCGGCAAGGCACGCAACCTGAAAAAGCGCGTTGCCAGTTATTTCAGCAAGCACCACGGCGGCACCCGCATCGGCCACATGGTGGGCAAGATCGTCCGCCTGGAGACGACCGTGGTGCGCTCGGAAACCGAGGCCCTGCTGCTGGAAAACAACCTCATCAAATCACAGCACCCGAAATACAACATCCTCTTTCGGGACGACAAAAGCTACCCTTTCCTGAAAATCACCGGTCTGGCAGCGCACGATGGCACGGGGAGTACGCCCGGGCAGCGCTTTCCCCGCATCGCCTATTACCGTGGCAGCACCGACAAGCGCCACCGCTACTTCGGCCCCTACCCCAGCGCCTGGGCGGTGAAGGAAACCATCACCTTGCTGCAAAAAGTCTTTCGCCTGCGCACCTGCGAAGACACGGTCTACGCCAACCGCAGCCGCCCCTGCCTGCTGTACCAAATCAAGCGCTGTACGGCACCCTGCGTCGGCCTGATCGCACCCGAGGACTACGCCAACGACGTGCGCAACGCCGAGGCCCTGCTGCGCGGCGAAACCCAGGAGTTGCTACACCACCTGGAGCAGCGGATGCTGGCCCACGCCGAGCGGCTCGAATTCGAGCAGGCAGCCGAGCTGCGCAACCAGCTCCAGGCCCTGGCGCGCGTGCTGCACCAGCAAGCAATTGAAACCACCGACACGCGCGATGTCGACATCCTCGCCGTGCGCGTACAAGGCGGCAAGGCATGCGTCAACCTGGCCATGGTACGCGGCGGCCGCCACCTGGGTGACCGGCCGTATTTTTCCTCCCAGGCCGACGCCGTCGGCACCTTGCAGGACACTGAGGACGAGGCAGCGGCGCCCCTCGATCCAGCACAGCAGATTCTGGAGGCATTCGTCGCCCAGCATTACCTGGGCCAGCCCATTGCCCCCCTGCTGGTGGTCAGCCACGCCCTGTCGGCACCGCTGCTGCAAGCCCTGAGCGCGCAGGCCGGCCAGCGCATCAGTGCCGTGCACCAGCCACGCGAAGAGCGCCGTGTCTGGCTGGAAATGGCCGAGAAGAATGCCGAGCTGCAGCTCGCCCGCCTGCTGGCCGAAGAAGGCTCGCAGCAAGCGCGCACCCGTGCCCTGGCCGAGGCCCTGGACTTGCCCTGCGAACAGCTGGAGCAACTGCGCATCGAGTGCTTCGACATCTCGCACACGGCGGGCGAAGCCACGCGCGCCTCCTGCGTGGTGTTCGCCCAGCACGCCATGCAAAGCAGCCAATACCGCCGCTTCAAGATCGAGGGCATCACCGGCGGCGACGATTACGCTGCCATGCGCCAAGTGCTCGAACGCCGCTACCGTCCCCTGGCGCAGGCACAGGCACAGCCAGAGGCCGGCAGCCCCCCTGATGCCACCCCGACACGCCTGCCTGACCTGGTGCTGATCGACGGCGGCAAGGGCCAGGTGGCGGTGGCACGCGAGGTATTTGCCGAGCTTGGCCTGGAACTCTCACGCATCGTCGGCGTGGAAAAAGGCGAGGGCCGCAAAGTGGGCCTGGAAGAATTGGTGTTTGCCGATGGACGCGAAAAAATCTATCTCGGCCAGGATTCAGCCGCCCTGATGCTGATCGCACAGATCCGCGACGAAGCACACCGCTTTGCCATCACCGGAATGCGTGCCGCCCGCGCCAAGGCGCGCACCGGCGGCAGCCGCCTGGAAGACATCGCCGGCATCGGCCCCAAAAAACGCGCCCGCCTGCTGCAGCGCTTTGGCGGCCTGCGCGGGGTGCAGGATGCCAGCCCGCAGGATCTGGCCAGCGTCGAAGGCATTTCTACCGAGCTGGCCGACACCATCTACCGCACTCTGCACTAGCTCCGCACTGCTGCCATGCCACAATCGCGCCCCATGTTCTTCACCATCCCCACCTTGATGACCTGGACGCGGATCATCGCGATCCCCCTGATCGTCGGGGTGTTCTACGCGCCACTCGAACCCGCCACGCGCAACCTCATTGCCACGCTGATGTTCATGGCGTTTGCCGCTACCGACTGGCTCGATGGCTTCCTGGCACGCAAGCTCAACCAAACGTCTGCCTTTGGGGCCTTCCTCGATCCGGTCGCAGACAAATTCCTGGTCTGCGCCTCGCTGCTGGTGCTGGTGCACCTGGGACGAACGGATGTGTTCGTGGCACTGATCATCATCGGCCGCGAAATCGCCATCTCGGCCCTGCGCGAGTGGATGGCGCAAATCGGCGCCAGCAAAAGCGTGGCCGTGCACATGATCGGCAAGCTCAAGACCACGGCGCAGATGACCGCCATCCCCTTCTTGCTCTACGACGGCCAGCTCGGCCCCATCGACACCGGGGTGTGGGGACTGTGGCTGATCTGGATTGCCGCCGTGCTCACCGTCTGGTCCATGGTCTACTACCTGCAAAAAGCACTGCCTGAAATCCGCGCCCGCGTGCGCTAAAAAGCCCAGCCCTGGCCGTGCAGGCACACAAATACGACTAGAATCCCGCGACACGCCGCCGCAGCAGCGCGCGCCTGACCCGATAACAGGAAGCCGGGGCCGCCCCAAACGGCCGAGTACCCAGGCTCCCACACGCTTTCCCGAGAGGCATCTTGTGAATAAAACCGAACTGATTGAACACATTGCAACCAATGCCGACATTTCCAAGGCCGCCGCTGCCCGCGCCCTGGAATCGACGATTGAAGCCGTCAAGAAAACCCTGAAAAAAGGTGGCACCGTGTCCCTGGTCGGTTTTGGCACTTTCGCCGTTGGCAAGCGCGCCGCCCGTACCGGTCGCAATCCCCGCACCGGCGCTACGATTAAAATCAAGGCTGCCAAGGTTCCAAAGTTCCGTCCAGGCAAGGCGTTGAAAGACGCCCTGAACTGAACAGGCAGTTAAGGTGGGGTGCTTAGCTCAGTTGGTAGAGCGGCGCCCTTACAAGGCGTAGGTCAGCGGTTCGAGCCCGTTAGCACCCACCACCACCGAACAAAGGCGAACGCAAGTTCGCCTTTTCTTTTGTCAGAAAGTGTGACTATGCTCGAATCCATCCGCAAGCACTCCAAGTTCGGCATGATCTTGTTGTTCTTGCTGGTCATTCCCTCGTTCGTTCTGGTGGGCATAGACCGGAACTATTTCTCCGAAAGCAGCCCCATCGTCGCTCGCGTCGATGGTCATGAAATCAAACAATCGGACTGGGACAACGCCCACCGCCAGGAAAGCGACCGTGCCCGCGCCCAGTCGCCCAACAGCGATCCCAAGCTGCTCGATACCCCCCAGGCGCGCTACGCCACCCTCGAACGCATGGTGCGCGACCGCGTACTGACCGCTGCCGTGCAAAAAATGCACCTGGGGGTAGGCGATGCCCGCCTGGCACAAACCCTGCAGGGCATTCCCGCCATCGCCGCCCTCAGGCGCCCCGACGGCACACTCGACGCCGAAGCCTACCGCGCCCTGGTCGGCGCCCAGGGCCTGACACCCGAAGGCTTCGAGGCCAATATGCGCCAGGACATGGCACTGTCGCAGGTGCTCGGTGGCGTGGTGCAATCCTCGTTCAGCACTCCGGCGCAGCTGAACCAGGCCATGGACACACTGCTGCAGCGGCGCGAAATCCAGATCGCACGCTTTGCCCCACAAGACTTCAGCGCCAAGGTCAACCCCACAGACGCCGAGCTGGAAGGTTTCTACCAAGCCCATACCGCCCAATTCCAGCAGCCGGAGGAAGCCACCGTCGAATACCTGCAGCTTGACCTGGACGCCGTGCGCGCGGGCCTAACCCCGAGCGAGGACGACCTGCGCACCTACTACCAGGAAAACCAGGATCGTCTCGCAGGCAAGGAAGAGCGCCGCGCCAGCCACATCCTGATCAGCGCCGCCAAGGATGCTCCGGCAGCCGAGCGCGCCAAAGCCAAGGCCCAAGCCGACGAGCTCGAAACCGCCCTGCGCCAAGATCCGAGCCAATTCGCCGCCCTGGCAAAGAAAAATTCGCAAGACCCCGGCTCTGCCAGCGCTGGCGGCGACCTGGGATTTTTTGCCCGGGGAGCGATGGTCAAGCCGTTTGAAGATGCCGTCTTTGGCATGAACAAAGGCGACGTCAGCCCGGTGGTGGAAAGCGATTTTGGCTATCACATCATCACCTTGACTGACATCAAAAAACCGAAGACTCCGAGCTTTGAAGAGCTGCGCCCCAAACTGCAGGCCGAGCTGCTGCAACAACAAGCACAGCGCAAGTTTGCCGAGGTTGCCGACACCTTTACCAACAGCGTCTACGAACAAGCCGACAGCCTGCAGCCGACGGCCGACAAACTCAAGTTAAAAGTGCAAACGGCGCAGCACGTCACGCGCACGCCAGCCCCCGGCACCCAAGGCCCGCTGGCCAATGCCCGCTTCCTCGAAGCTCTGTTCGCCGGCGACACCCTCGACAACAAGCGCAACACCGAAGCTATCGAGATCGCCCCCAGCACCTTGGTGGCTGGTCGTGTAGTCCAGTACGCGCCGGCCCGAACCCTGCCATATGCCGAAGTGCGCGACCGGGTACGTGCCCTCTACGTCGCCGACAAAACAGCGGAACTGGCCCGCACCGAAGGCCAAGCCAAGTTGCAAGCCTGGCAAGCCGACCCCAGCAGTGCGAGCCACCTGGCCAGCGCCATCGTCATTGCCCGCAACCAGCTACAAAGCCAGCCGCGCGCCCTGGTCGATGCCGCCTTGCGCGCACCCGTGGACAAGCTCCCTGCCTGGACCGGCGTCGATCTGGGCGCACAAGGCTACGCCGTGGTCAAAATCAATCGCATCGTGCCACGCGAGCCCAGCCCCGCAGGAGAAACGGCCGCCCTGCAACAACAGTTCGACCAATGGCTTAGCACTGCCGAAGGCATGGCCTATTACGAGCTGCTGAAACAACGCTTCAAGGCCCAGATCAAGGCCCCACGCCCGGCACCGTAAGGCATCGGACTGAAAATTCCTTGAATTGATCTTGGCATTCAATTTTGACGCTATAATTCAAGGCTCTACGGTGGCTGTAGCTCAGTTGGTAGAGTCCAGGATTGTGATTCCTGTCGTCGTGGGTTCGAGTCCCATCAGCCACCCCAAATGACAAAACCTCGCCAGCTTTTCTGTTGGCGAGGTTTTTTTACGTCAGGTTTTTTGCGCGGAGTACGAAAACATGGGTACAACCCTCAACGTCGATCCAGCCGAACTGGCTAAATTTTCCGAGTTGGCCCACCGCTGGTGGGATCCCGAGAGCGAATTTCGCCCCCTGCACCAATTCAATCCCTTGCGCCTGGAGTGGATCATGGGCCTGGCCCCACTGGCCGGCATGAAGGTGCTGGACGTGGGCTGTGGCGGCGGCATCCTGGCGGATTCGATGGCGCGCCAAGGCGCCGAAGTCACCGGCATCGATCTGGCCAGCAAGTCACTGCGGGTTGCCCAGCTGCACGCACTGGAGGCCCAGACACCCCACATCGAGTACCGCGAAATCAGCGCCGAAGCCCTGGCAGCGGAGCAGCCCGGTACATACGACGTCGTCACCTGCATGGAAATGCTCGAACACGTACCCGATCCAGCTTCCGTCGTACGCGCCTGCGCCGACCTGGCGAAACCCGGTGGCTGGGTATTTTTCTCGACCATCCACCGCAATCTGAAGGCCTTCGCCCTGGCCATCGTCGCTGCAGAATACCTGCTC
>JAJTBK010000491.1 GCA_021286965.1 Comamonadaceae bacterium
GGCCGAGCGCTCGTACCAGCAGGCGGTGGCGTATGCCCGCGAGCGCGTGCAAAGCCGCCCGGTCGATGGTTCGATCAAGGCCAGCGCGGCCATCATCCACCACCCGGATGTGCGCCGTATGCTCATGACCATGCGCGCCTACACCGAAGCCTGCCGCGCCATGGCCAGCGTTGCTGCCGCCGCGTTCGACGCCGCGCACCACCACCCCGACGCCCAGGTGCGCAGCGACAACGCCGCGTTCTACGAATTCCTGGTGCCGCTGGTCAAGGGCTACAGCACCGAGATGAGCCAGGAAGTCACCAGCCTGGGCGTGCAGGTGCACGGCGGCATGGGCTTCATCGAGGAAACCGGCGCTGCCCAGCATTACCGCGACAGCAAGATCCTGACCATCTACGAAGGCACGACCGCCATCCAGGCGAACGACCTGGTGGGCCGCAAGACGGCCCGCGACGGCGGCCAGATGGCCCGCGCCGTTGCCGCGCAAATCGCCAAGACCGAGGCCGAGCTGACCGAAACCGGCACGCCCGCCGCCCTGGCCGTGGCGCGCGAACTGGCCGCTGCGCGCGCCGCCTACCTGGAGGTGGTGGACTTCGTTGCCGGCCAGACCAAGGCCCAGCCCAATGCCGTCTATGCCGCCAGCGTGCCCTACCTGATGCTTGCCGGCAACCTCGTCGCCGGCTGGCAAATGGGCCGCGCCCTGCTGGTGGCGCAGGCCAAGGCCGCCGCCGGCGAGGAGGTGGACTTCATGCAGGCCAAGGTGATCACGGCGCGTTTCTACGCCGAGCACATCCTGGTCAAGGCCGCCGGCCTGCGCAGCGCCATCCTGCACGGTGGCGAGAGCGTGTGCGCCCTGCCGCTGGAGGCTTTCTAAACCGGGGCCTGGCCTGAGGTTGCTATAAAAACAAGAGCTGCTCGCGCTTGATGGATAAGCGTTAGCGGCTCTTTTTATTGGAAAAAGGAGTTTGCTATGTCTCTGCCCCCGCTGCTGCAAAAGCTGCGCCTGCCCGTCATTGCGTCCCCCATGTTCATCGTCAGCACGCCGGCGCTGGTGATTGCGCAATGCCAGGCCGGCATCGTCGGCTCCATGCCGGCGCTCAACGCCCGCCCGGCGGCGCAGCTCGCTGACTGGCTGGCCGAAATCACCGAAACCCTGGCCGCCTGGGACAAGGCGCATCCCGAGTCGCCGGCCGCGCCCTTTGCCATCAACCAGATCGTGCACAAGAGCAACGACCGCCTGGAGCACGACATGCAGGTCTGTGCACAGTACAAGGTGCCGCTGGTCATCACCAGCCTGGGCGCGCGCGAGGACGTGAACCAGGCCGTGCACGGCTGGGGCGGTCTGGTGCTGCACGACGTCATCAACAACAAGTTCGCGCACAAGGCGATCGAGAAGGGCGCCGACGGCCTGATCGCCGTGGCCACCGGCGCCGGCGGCCACGCCGGGGTGAAAAACCCGTTCCCGCTGGTGCAGGAGATCCGCCAGTGGTTCGACGGCCCGTTGGCGCTCTCGGGTGCCATCGCCACGGGCAACGCCGTGCTCGCCGCCCAGGCTTGCGGTGCGGACCTGGCCTACATCGGCTCGGCCTTCATCGCCACCGCAGAAGCGCGCGCGCAGGATGCGTACAAGCAGGCCATCGTCGATGGCAGCTCTGACGACATCGTCTACACCAACCTCTTTACCGGCGTGCACGGCAACTACCTGGCGCCGTCGATCCGCGCCGCTGGGCTCGACCCCGAGCACCTGCCCGAGTCCGACCCCAGCAAGATGAACTTTGGCGGCAATGCTGCGGCCAAGGCGTGGAAGGATATCTGGGGCTGCGGCCAGGGCATTGGCGCCATCACGGCCGTGCTGCCCGCCGCCGAGCTGGTGGCGCGCCTGGAGCGCGAATACCGCGCCGCGCGCTCGCGCCTGGCGCTATAGGCCGGGGCGGCGAAACAAGCCGTCGAGCAGCGGCGCGAGCGCGGGAAACTCTGCCGCAAAGCGCGTGCGCTGCACGCAATAGGCTTCGCAGGCGACGGCAAAAAACTCCGCTGGCGCCGTGGCGCCATAGGCATCGAGCCAGGGGCGGGGGCCGCCAAAACGCTGGGCGATGATGGTCTGCTCACGAAACGCCGCGTAGGCTGGCGCCCAGGCGCCGTGCCAGCGCTGGCGCGCGGCGCTGGCGCTGGCCTCGCCCATGAAGCCGGCGGGCAGCGGCGGGTAGCCATCGGCGCGGCCGTTGCGCATGTCGATCTTGTGCGCGCATTCGTGGACGACGACGTTGTGGCCGTGCTCCCAGCTGTGCGCACACTGCTGCACCGCCTGCCAGCTGAGCATGATGGGGCCGCCCTGCATGGCCTCGCCCATCAGCTCCTCGTGGTACTGGTGCACCACGCCGGCTTCGTCGATGGCGCTGCGCCGCGCCAGCGCGTCGCCCGGCTGCACGACGATGCCGACAAAGTCGTCGTACCAGGCAATGGCTTCTTCGGGCGTGCCCAGGTGCAGCAGCGGCAGGCAGGCCTGGGCGGCAATCTGCAGCGCCATGGCGTCGCTCACCTCCAGGCCGTGGGCGCCGGCAAACTCCTTGCGCTGCAAGAACAGCGCCGCCAGGGCGCGCAAACGCGCCTGCTCGGCCAGGCTCAGGGCGGTGAGAAACGGGTAGGGCGCCAGGGCGGCGAGCCACAGCGGGGCGTCGATGGCGGGCAGGGGGGCGAAGCGGGCGCGCAGGCGACGTAAAAAATGCATGGCCCGTTAACTGGGGGCGAGGTGGATGCGTTGCAAGCCTGCCGCCGTCAGGCGCAGCAGGTCGGCGCGTGGCGGCTGCGCGGCCAGTTCCCAGTCGGACAGGACGTGGCGCTGCAGGCCGGGTGCGAGTGGGTGCGTGGCCGGGCGGTGGGTGTGGCCGTGGATCAGGCTCTGGGCCTGGGCGGCGTGCAGCCAGGCGCAGGCGGCGGCGGTATCCACATCCGCGTAGGGCTGGCCGCTGTGCTTGAGCGCTTCGCTCTCGGTGCGGGCGCTGCGTGCCTGGGCGCGGCGCACGGCCAGCGGCTGGGCCAGAAATTGCTGCTGCCAGCCGGGGCTGCGCGCCAGGGCGCGAAAGCGCTGGTAGTCGGTGTCGTCCAGGCACAGCGCGTCGCCGTGCGAGAGCAGCCAGCGCGCGCCGGCAAAGGTCAGCACCGTGGGGTCGGCCAGCAGCGCCATGCAGCTCGCCTGGGCAAAGCCGCTGCCGGCGAGAAAGTCGCGGTTGCCGTGCAGGAAGAACAGCGCGCGCTGGCGCGCTGCCTGGGCCAGCAGGGCGCAGCAGCGCGCTTCAAAACTGTGGGGTTCGCTCAGGGCGTCGTCGCCGACCCAGACCTCGAACAGGTCGCCGAGGATGAAGACGGCGTCCGCCGGGCTGTGGGCAAAGTAGTGTGCGAGTGCGGCCAGCGTTGCCGGCGCGCTCTCTTGCAGGTGCAGGTCGGAGAAAAAATCGACCGTGCGCCAGGCAGCGGGGGCGATGAGCTCCTGGGCCGGGGGCACGGTCATTTGCTGCGCGGGGCCTGGTTTACAGGGCCACGGCCTTGTCGATCACCACGGCGTCGAACGGCACGTCGTCGTGGTAGCCCTTGCGCGTGGTGCGCACTTTTTTGATGGCGTCAACGATGTCCTCGCCCTTGACGACCTTGCCGAACACGGCGTAGCCCCAGCCCTGGCCGCTGGGCGCGGTGTGGTTGAGGAAGTCGTTGTTCACGGTGTTGATGAAGAACTGCGCCGTGGCGCTGTGCGGGTCGCCGGTGCGGGCCATGGCGATGGTGTACTGGGCGTTCTTCAGGCCGTTTTGCGCTTCGTTCTCGATGGGGGCGTCGGTCTCGGCTTGCTTCATGTCGGGGGTGAAGCCGCCGCCCTGGATCATGAAGTTCTTGATGACGCGGTGGAAGATCGTGCCGTTGTAGTGGCCCTTGTTCACGTAGGCCAGGAAGTTGGCCGTGCTCTTGGGCGCCTTCTCGGCGTCGAGTTCGAGCGTGATGACGCCCTGGGTGGCGGTTTCGGCGACGGTGATGGTGACGTGCAGTTCGACTTGCGGATTGCTCATGGTGTGAAGTCCTTTCGAGGGGGGTTACTTGATCAGCGTGGCCGATTGGATCACGACCGGCGTGGTTGGCAGGTTCTGGAAGGCGCCGCCCCGGTCTTGCGTCGGCACGGCCTTGATTTTGTCCACCACGTCCTGGCCCGTGATGACCTTGCCGAACACGGTGTAGCCGTAGCCGTCGGGCTTGGGCGCGTTGAGCATGTCGTTGTTCTTGACGTTGATGAAGAACTGCGCCGTGGCCGTGTGCGGGTTGGCGGTGCGCGCCATGGCGATGGTGTACGTGTCGTTCTTCAGGCCGTTTTTCGATTCGAGCTGGATCGGCTCGCGCGTGGGTTTTTGCTGCTGCTTGGTGTCAAAGCCGCCGCCCTGGATCATGAAGCCGTCGATCACGCGGTGAAAAATCGTGCCGTCGTAGTGTTTGTCCTTGACGTACTGCAGGAAGTTCTCCACCGTCAGCGGCGCCTTCTCGGGTTCGAGTTCGACGACGATGTCGCCCAGGCTGGTGGCGAGCTTGACCTTGGGGTGTTCCTCGGCCGCTGTTGCTATCGAAAAATGAGCTGCTAGCGCAATCCCAGCAAGCGCCAGGGCCGATTTTCTGCGTGAAATCATCG
>JAJTBK010000492.1 GCA_021286965.1 Comamonadaceae bacterium
GCCGCCCTGGAAAAAGACTGGGCCACCAACCCCCGCTGGAAGCTGGTCAAGCGCGGCTACTCCGCTGCTGACGTGGTGCGCCTGCGCGGCAGCCTGCAGCCCGAGTACACCCTGGCCAAGAATGGCGCTGAAAAGCTGTGGGAAAAGGTCAACGGCGGCGCCAAGAAGGGCTACGTCAACGCCTTCGGCGCCATCACCGCCGGCCAAGCCATGCAGCAAGCCAAGGCTGGCCTGGAAGCCGTGTACCTGTCGGGCTGGCAAGTTGCCGCCGACGGCAACACCTCCGAAACCATGTACCCCGACCAGTCGCTGTACGCCTACGACTCGGTGCCCACCATGGTGCGCCGCATCAACAACACCTTCAAGCGTGCTGACGAAATCCAGTGGGGCCGTGGCATCAACCCCGGCGACGAAGGTTTCGTGGACTACTTCCTGCCCATCGTGGCCGATGCTGAAGCCGGTTTCGGCGGCGTGCTCAACGCCTTCGAGCTGATGAAGAACATGATCGCCTCCGGCGCTGCCGGCGTGCACTTTGAAGACCAGCTGGCCGCCGTGAAGAAGTGCGGCCACATGGGTGGCAAGGTGCTGGTGCCGACCCGCGAAGCCGTCGAGAAGCTGATTGCTGCCCGTTTCGCTGCCGACGTGATGGGCGTGCCCACCATCGTGCTGGCCCGTACCGACGCCGAAGCCGCCAACCTGCTGACCTCTGACTGCGACGAGAACGACCGTCCGTTCGTCACCGGCGAGCGCACGCAAGAAGGCTTCTACCGCGTCAAGAACGGCCTGGAGCAAGCCATCAGCCGTGGCGTGGCCTACGCCCCCTACGCCGACCTGGTGTGGTGCGAAACCGGCGTGCCGGACATCGGCTTTGCCCGCGAATTCGCCCAGGCCGTGCACGCTGCCTGCCCTGGCAAGCTGCTGTCGTACAACTGCTCGCCGTCGTTCAACTGGAAGAAGAACCTCAACGACAGCCAGATCGCTTCCTTCCAGGAAGACCTGTCGGCCCTGGGCTACAAGTACCAGTCCATCACCCTGGCTGGTATCCACGTCAACTGGTACAACACCTTCCAATTCGCCCACGCTTACGCCCGTGGCGAAGGCATGAAGCACTACGTCAACCAGGTGCAGGAACCCGAGTTCGCCGCACGTGACAAGGGCTACACCTTCGTGTCGCACCAGCACGAAGTGGGCGCAGGCTACTTCGACGACGTGACCACCGTGATCCAGGGCGGTTCGTCCAGCGTCAAGGCCCTGACCGGCTCGACCGAAGAAGAGCAGTTCCACTGATCTGCGTGGTCTGAGGAAGGCCCGGAGCTTTGGCTTCGGGCCTTTTGCGTTGGTGCAGGTTAAAATGCACCCTTTCAATACACAAGGGCGAGAAAGGCATTGCTGGTTATGACACCGCGAACTACGACGGAGACCTCCACCGGCCGTTAAGGCTGGCCGTTCGCGCCTGCACGAGAGCCTTCTCTTTCCCCTCGAAAAGCGCGGACCGTGTTCCGCGCTTTTTGCTTTGCGGCCGGGAGCGCGCACCGTATCTCTCAGTTGAACAAGGATTTGCACACATGCTTCAGATTACGCTCCCCGACGGTTCCCAGCGCGAGTATCCCGGCCCGGTGACGGTGGCCGAGGTGGCCGCCTCCATTGGCTCGGGCCTGGCCAAGGCAGCGCTGGCGGGCAAGGTGGACGGCAAGGTCGTGGACACCAGCTACCAGATCACGCAGGACAGTGCGCTGGCTATCATCACCGCCAAGGATGCCGATGGCCTGGAGGTCATCCGCCACTCCACCGCCCACTTGCTGGCCTACGCCGTGAAAGAGCTGTTCCCCGAAGCCCAGGTGACCATCGGCCCGGTGATCGAAAACGGCTTCTACTACGATTTCGCCTACAAGCGCCCGCTCACGCCCGAGGACCTGGTGGCGATCGAAAAGCGCATGACCGAACTGGCCGCCAAGGACGAACCCGTGGTGCGCCGCGTGCTGCCGCGCGATGAGGCTGTTGAATACTTCAAGGGCCTGGGCGAACACTACAAGGCCGAGATCATCGCCAGCATCCCCAGCAACGAGGACGTGAGCCTGTACCGCGAAGGCGCGT
>JAJTBK010000064.1 GCA_021286965.1 Comamonadaceae bacterium
CCAGGCCAAGATGGCCGGCAAGCTCGCCTTCTGGGGCCCCAAGATGGGCGTAAACGCCCCCGCGCAGCCAGTGCTGCCCGAGGCCCTGGCGGGCACCACGCTCACCGTGGATGGCCAGGCCGTGGAGCTGCGCGGCACCACCGGGCCGCTGGCGCACCGCCCGTACGTGTGGGTGCCGTCGCTGCACGCCATCGTCGGCAACGTGGCGCTGTTCGGCCACATGCACGTGTGGACGGCCGACACGCAAAAGCCCGCCGAGCGCCAGGCCTGGATCGCCCAGCTCGACGACATGAAGGCCCTGCAGCCGCGCGTGGTGGTGCCCGGCCACATGGCCGCCGGCACGGCCACCGACGCCGGGGTGATCGACTTTACGCGCGGCTACCTGGTGAAGTTCGAGACGGCGCTGCAGCAGTCGCCAGACAGCGCAGGCGTCGTCCAAACCCTGCGTGCGGCCTACCCGCAGCTCGGCGAGAGCAGCTCGCTTGACCTGGGCGCCAAGGTGAACAAAGGCGAGATGGCCTGGTAGTTTTTGAGCGTTTTGTGGCTCTAGCGCTTGCCAGTCAAGCGCCAGCAGCTATCAAAAAAGAAGCAAAATCAAAGCCCGAAGCCGCTACAGCACCACCGGCTCGGGCTCGAGCCGGATGCCAAAGCGCTCGTACACGCTGGTCTGTATCGCCTTGGCCAGCGTCATAACCTCGCCGCCCGTCACGCTGTCTTCGGGCGTGCCCCGGTTGACCAGCACCAGCGCCTGCTTGTCGTACACACCGGCACGGCCCACGGTCTTGCCCTTCCAGCCGCAGGCGTCGATCAGCCAGCCGGCGGCGAGCTTGATGGAGCCGTCGGCCAGCGGGTAATGCACGATCTTGGGCTCGCGCGCGATGATGTCCTGGCATTGCTCGGGTGTCACCGTCGGGTTCTTGAAGAAGCTGCCGGCGTTGCCGATCAGCGCCGGGTCGGGCAGCTTGGCACGGCGGATGGCGCACACCCAGTCAAAAATCTGCTGCGCCGTGGGCGCGGCCACGCCCTCTTCCTGGCGTTTGCGCTCCAGGTCGAGGTAACCGAGCTCCGGGCGCCAGTCCTTGCGCAGCCACAGCCGCACGTGGGTGATAACAGCGCGCCCGGCCAGCCCCATGCCCCGGGGCAGACCCGCCCCCTCGTGCTCGGCCAGGGGGGCGGCGTGCTTGAACACCGAATCGCGGTAGCCAAAGGCGCACTGTGCGGCGTCGAGGGTGAAGGGCTGGCCGCTGGCAAAGTCCACCGCCACCAAGGAATGGAAACGGTCTTGCAGCTCGACGCCGTAGGCGCCGATGTTTTGCACCGGCGCCGCGCCCACGGTGCCGGGGATGAGCGCCAGGTTCTCCAGCCCGGGCCAGCCCTGCTGCAGCGTCCAGGCCACCAGGTCGTGCCAGCGCTCGCCGGCGCCGGCCTCGATCAGCCAGCCGCGCTCGGTTTCTTCGAGCAGGCGCATTCCGGGGATTTCCATCTTCAGCACCACGGGCTTGACGTCGCCAGTGAGCACGATGTTGCTGCCCCCGCCGAGCACGAACAGCGGCTGCGCCCCCAGGCGCTGGTCGGCCAGCAGCGCGTGCAGGCCCTGGGCACTGCGCACGCGCACCAGGGTATGCGCGCGCGCGGCAATGCCAAAGCTGTTGTAACTTTGAAGGGGAACGTTTTTCTCGACTAACATCGCCCGCATTGTCGCACCCACCCCCAGCGGGTGCGGGTTTGTACCAGGACACCCGAGTATTGCCATGCCTTCTTTTGATACCGTTTGCGAAGCCAATTTTGTCGAAGTGAAAAACGCGGTGGAGAACACCGCCAAAGAGATCGGCACGCGCTCGGACAGCGTGACCGGCGGCGAGGTGATGACGCTGGCGCGTGCCATCCAGACCAGCGTGTACGAGCGCTTCGGCATCCGCCTGGAGCCCGAGCCGGTGGTGGTCTGATACTCCTGTTTTAGTAGCTGCTTGCGCTTTCTGGCAAAGGGCTGGAGGCCGTTTTGGCTGGTTTTTCCTCGATTTCGCTAGAATTGATACTAATTCTTGTTTGCATCGGTTCGATGGCGCACCACACGCCACGCGCGGCCCGACTGCATTGGAGGTCAACGCCGTGCCAACCACCGACACCACGCTGCGCCAGCAGTGCATCGAAGGGCTTTATGCCGACCACCATGGCTGGCTGAAAGCCTGGCTGCGCCGGCGGCTGGGCGACTCCTTCGCCGCCGCCGACCTGGCGCACGACACCTTTCTGCGCCTGCTTGGCCGCACG
>JAJTBK010000068.1 GCA_021286965.1 Comamonadaceae bacterium
CAGCCATGGATGAACAAGGGCTCAACGATGCAGCGATCTTGCTGATCTCCCTGGGCGAAGAGGCCGCCGGCGAGGTGTTCAAGCATCTCTCGCCCAAAGAAGTGCAAAAGCTCGGCGAGACGATTGCGCGGATGCGCGCCATCTCGCGCGACAAGGTGGACGACATCGTCTCGCGTTTTTCCGAGGACGCGGCGGCACAAAGCCTGCTGGTGTCCGATACCGGCAACTACGTGCGCTCGGTGCTCAAGCGGGCGCTGGGCGATGACAAGGCTTCGCTGCTCATCGACCGCATCTTGCAGGGCGGTGACGTCTCGGGCATCGAAAGCCTCAAGTGGATGGATCCGCTGTCGGTGGCCGAACTGCTGCGCAACGAGCACCCGCAGATCGTCGCCGCCATCCTGGTGCACCTGGACGTGGAGCAATCGTCGGCCATCCTGATGCAGCTCACCGATCGCCAGCGCTGCGAAATCATGCTGCGCGTGGCCACGCTCGAAGGCATCCAGCCGACGGCGCTCAAGGACTTGAACGAGGTGCTGTACAAGGTGCTCGCCGGTGGCGACAAGATCCGCAAGAGCTCGCTCGGCGGCGTCAAGACGGCGGCGGAGATCATCAACCTGATGAGCTCGGGTGTGGATGCCACGGTGCTCGAATCCATCCGGGGCTACGACCCCGACCTGGCGCAAAAAATCATGGACAAGATGTTCGTCTTCGAGGACATCGGCAAGCTCGACGACCGTTCCATCCAGACGGTGCTGCGCGAGGTGGCGTCCGAGACGCTGATCGTCGCCCTCAAGGCGGCATCGAACGAGCTGCGCGAAAAAATCCTGGGCAATATGTCCTCGCGCGCTGCCGAGGCCATGCGCGAAGACCTGGAGGCGCGTGGGCCCATGCGCCTGTCCGAAGTCGAGACGCAGCAGCGCGAAATCATCAAGACCGTGCGCCGCCTGGCCGAAGAAGGCCAGATCGTGCTCGGCGGTGGCGGGGCCGACGATGCGCTGGTGTAACGCCACTCCAGGCAGGGGACGGCCATGGTGAGCCCGTCGAGCAGCCGCGCCTACACCCGCTTCATCCCCAAGGAGGAGATCGAGGCCGGGGCGGTGACGCAGTGGAGTTTTGGTCACATCGGCAGTGATCAGGAGCTGCCGCCAGTGGCGCCCCCACCACCGCCGGAGGAGCTGCCGCCAGACCTGGAGTCGCCCGCGCCGCTGGAGCCGCTCGAACCCATGATCTCCCTGGCCGAGCACGAAGCCTTGCTGCAGCAGGCGAGCGCCCAGGCCCACGCCGAGGGCCACGCCCAGGGGTTGGCGCAGGGCCAGCAGCAAACCGCGCAGGAATGGCAGCAGCGCCTGGACGATTACGTCGCCGGCCCCGGGCAGCAAAGCGCCGAGCAGCTGACGGCGCTGCTCGCCGCGCTCGATGCCAGTTGCACCGAACTGCAGCAGCGCATGGCGCGCGAGCTGTTGCAGCTCGCCTGTGACATTGCACGTCAGGTGGTGCGCCGCGAATTGAAAGGCGATCCGCAGGCGCTGCTGCCCGTGGTGCGTGAGGCGCTGGACATGCTGGTGAGCGAAGGCCGCGCGGCCACCGTGCGCCTGCATCCGTCGGACTGGGAGCAGCTTGAACGCCCGCTGCGCGAAAAATTGGGCGCCGGCAAGGTGCAGTGGCAGCCCGATCCGGCGGTGGCGCCGGGCGACTGCCTGGTCGAATCGGCCGGCGCCGTGATCGACGGCAGCCTGCCCAAGCGCTGGCGCCGCGCCGTGGCCGCCCTGGGCCTGGTGGGCGAATGGCAGGAGAGCGACGATGCCGATTGAACCCGGCCCGGCCTGGGGCGCCTTTTTGGCCAATGCCCGCCAGCGCGCCAACCAGCCGCTGGCGCTGCAGGCGCGCGGCACGCTCACGCGGCTGACCGGGCTGGTGCTCGAAGCCTCGGGCCTGCGCGTGCCCGTGGGCGCGCAATGCCAGGTGCAGATGCCGGGCCAGGAGCCGGTGCTGGCCGAGGTGGTGGGCTTTGCCGATGGCCGGGCGTTCTTGATGCCGGCAGGTGATATTCACGGGCTCTCCAGTGGCGCCACCGTCACGCCGGCCCAGCCCTATGTGCTGGCGCCGCAGCTGGGCGATACCGAGGTGCCCTCGCTGGCCACGGGCGTGCTGCGCCTGCCGCTCGGGCGCGGCCTGCTCGGGCGCGTGGTCGATTCGCAGGGCCTGCCGCTGGACCATGCCGGGCCTATTCTGGACGTGCAGGCCGAGCCCATGGATCGCAGCCCCATCAACGCCATGGAGCGCGATCCGGTGCGCCAGACGCTCGATACCGGCGTGCGCGCCATCAACGCCCTGCTGACGGTTGGGCGCGGCCAGCGCCTGGGCCTGTTTGCCGGCTCCGGCGTGGGCAAGAGCGTGCTGCTGGGCATGATGGCGCGCTACACGCAGGCGGATGTGATCGTCGTCGGCCTGATTGGCGAGCGCGGGCGCGAGGTCAAGGAGTTTGTGGAAGATATTTTGGGCGCCGAGGATCGCCAGCGCGCCGTGGTCGTGGCGGCGCCGGCCGATGCACCGCCGCTGTTGCGGATGCAGGGTGCAGCCTACGCCACGGCGGTGGCCGAATACTTTCGAGACCAGGGCCAGCACGTGCTGCTGCTCATGGATTCGCTCACCCGCTACGCCATGGCGCAGCGCGAAATTGCGCTGGCCATCGGCGAACCACCAGCCACCAAGGGCTACCCGCCGTCGTGCTTTGCCAAGCTGCCGGGGCTGGTCGAGCGCAGTGGCAACGGGCTGCATGGGCATGGCTCCATCACGGCGTTCTACACCGTGCTCTCCGAGGGTGACGACCAGCAGGACCCGATTGCCGACGCAGCGCGCGCCATTCTTGACGGCCACATCGTGCTCTCGCGCAGCCTGGCGGAGATGGGGCATTTCCCGGCCATCGACATCGAACAATCGGCCTCGCGCGTGATGCACAACGTTGTGTCGCCCGAGCATTTCGAGCTGGCGCGGCAGTTCCGCGCCATCTACTCGCGCTACCAAAAGAGCCGGGATCTGGTGCAGGTCGGCGCCTACATGAGCGGCTCCGATCCGCAGCTCGACGAAGCCATCCGCCTGCAACCGGCCATGGCCGCCTTCTTGCAGCAGGGAATGCGTGAAGGCGCCAGCCTGGACGACAGCCTGAACGCCATGGCGGCCACGCTCGCCGGGTAATGGGAGGCTGCCATGTCCACCCTCAACGCCCTACAAGTTGCCATTGAAGTGGCCCAGCGCCAGCGTGACGGCGCGCGCCAGGCGCTCCTGGATCTGCAGCGCATCGCACAGGCGGGACAAGCGCAACTCGACCAATTGAGCCGCTACGCCGAAGAAACCCAGCAGCGCTGGGGAATGCGCGCCGGCGCCAGCGTGCAGCCCGAGGTCATGTTCCACCACTACCAGTTCATGGCCCGGCTCGAACACACCATGGGCCTGCAAACCGAGGTCGTGCAGGCCCAGGGCCAGCGTGTGGCGCAGGCCCACCAGGCGCTGCTGCAGGCCGAATTGCGCGTGCAAAGCCTGCAAAAAGTCTTGCAGCGCAAGCAGCAGGAGCTGGCCCTGGCGCAGCAGCGCCGCGAACAAAAGCAAACCGATGAGCGCGCCAGCCTGCGCCTGGCGCCGCTGTACAGCACAAGCCCCCAGGGGCAGGAGGTATGACCATGCAAGCCGAACGCAGCAGCAGTAGCAGCACCCCGCCCCCCGCCACCGCACCGCAAGGCCCTGGCGCAGCCCGCAAGGGGCAGCACAAGCCGAGCGATGCCAGTGCCGGTACGGGTACGGCACAGGGGGCGCAGGACGTGTTCGCCAGCCTGCTGGCGGCGCTGGGCGATGACGGCCTGTCGGCGGCGGGCCTGCAGGCCGACGCGCAGGCTCTGCCGGGGGTGGATGGCGTTGCATTGGCGCAGGCCATGGGGGTCAACTTTTCCGGCGTCCCCACTTTGGGAGGTCAAGATGGGGGGGGGGCTTTGGCCCCTGCCGCCGTGGGTACGCCTGTGGCTCTCACCAGCATGGATGCCGCCCTGTCCTGGGCTGGTCTGGGGGGGCTTGCCGGGGGGCTGGTGGCGCAGACGGCGCACATGGATCGGGCCGCTGACCGGGCCGAGGGCAGCGATGCCGACGCACTGGGGCCGCTGGGGGCCAAGGGCCGAGGGCCACAGGCGCGTTGGGCCGGTGCCAGTACCGCGCTGGCGCCGGCCAGCTTGGCTGGGGGCCAGGCTGGTCAGGGCGCCAGTTCGGTGGCGAGCAGCACCGTCGCCGGGGGCGGGGCCGCGCAGGAGGGCCTGGTGCCGGCTGGCAGCGCCAGCACGGCGCCGGTAGCACCGGATATGCAGGGCGCGGCGCGCGAGGGTGGGGTGGTGAATCCTTTGCCCTCGGCCACGCATGAGGCCAGTGCACCGCTGCAGCAGGCGCTGCAGGCGGCATTGCAAGAGCAACGCGGGGCTGCAGGCACGCCGGCGCAGCCCGTGGCCCGCACCACGCCCGAGGGGGCTGTGGGCATGGCACCGACACCCGAACGCGCGCCTGGCGCCGCCGATGCGGCTGCCCCGGCGCCCGATGCCAGCGCCCTGGCGGGCGAAGACGCGATGGCCGAGCAGGTGGCGTTCTGGGTCAACCAAAACAGCCAGAGTGCCGAGATGACGCTCGACCGCGATGGCCAGCCGATGCAGGTGCGGGTGGCCTTGTCCGGCAATGAAGCGCATGTCGCCTTTCGTAGCGACCAGGTGCAGACGCGCGAGGCGCTGGACGCCGGCATGGCGCAGTTGCGTGAGCTGCTGCAGGCCCAGGGCCTGGTGCTGGCCGGGGTGACAGTGGGCGATGGTGCGGGCGCTGGCGCTGGGGGGGCGATGCCCCAATCCGGCCAGCCGGGTGGTGAAGGCCGTGGCGCTGGGCGTGCCGGCCGGGCCCAGGTGGCTCCGGCGCCGGCCGTGGGCAGCGCGCGCGCGCCGGTGCCGGGGACGCGCGGCCTGGACGTTTTCGTGTGACGCCGGCAAACGGCGGTGAAGGCAGTGCTTTGGGGCTTTTATTCTGGCTATTATTGCCCGCCCCCCTTCCATAATCGGCGGCATCCGGCCCCCGGCTGCCCGCATCACCGCAAGGAAATTCCACTGTGTCCGATAAACCCGCCGACGCCGCCAAGGACAAACCCGCTGGCAAGAAGAAACTGGTGCTGATCGGCGCCATCGTGGCGTTGCTGGTCATCGTCGGCGCGGCTGCGGCCTGGTTCCTGCTGGCCCGGGGCCATGGCGCCGAAGGCGAGGAGGGCGCGCCGGCGGCGCAGCACAAGGCGGCTGCGCCCAAGGGGCCGCCGACGTTCCTGCCGATCGAGAACATGGTGGTCAACCTGGCCGACCCGGGGGGCGATCGCTTTGCCCAGCTGGGTTTGACGCTGGAGTTGGCTGACAGCAAGACGGCCGAGCAGGTCAAGCAGTTCCTGCCGGCCATCCGCAGTGGCATCCTGGTGCTGGTGTCGCAGCGCACCGCCGATGAGCTGCTGACCAAGGAGGGCAAGGAGAAGCTGGCCCAGGACATCCTGCGCGAAGTCTCCAAGCCGCTGGGCTACAAGGTGCCGAAAAAGCGCAAGCCGAGCAAGGACGAAGAGGCCGACGACGAGGAAGAGGAGCCCGCGCGCCCCAGCACCAATCCGGTGCGTGGCGTGCTGTTCTCCAGTTTCATCATCCAGTGAGGTGTGCGTGTGAGCGCGAAAGGAGCCGGGCATGAGTGACGCTTTTCTGTCCCAGGAAGAAGTCGATGCCCTCTTGGAAGGGGTCACGGGCGAGAGCCAGAAGACCGTGGAGGAGCATGTCGAGCAGGGCGCGGTGCGCAACTACGACATCTCCAGCCAGGAGCGCATCGTGCGCGGGCGGATGCCGACGATGGAAATCGTCAACGAACGCTTTGCGCGCAACTTCCGCATCGGCCTGTTCAACTTCATCCGCCGCAGCCCGGAAATTTCCGTCGGCACGGTGCAGGTGCAGCGCTACAGCGCGTTCCTGCGCGAGCTGGCGGTGCCGACCAATTTCAACATCGTCGCCATCCGCCCGCTGCGCGGCAACGGCCTGGTGGTGTGTGAGCCGTCGCTGGTGTTCGGCATCATCGACACCCTGTATGGCGGCGTCGGCAAGTTCCAGACGCGTATCGAAGGGCGTGATTTTTCGCCCACCGAGCAACGCGTCATCAACCGCCTGGTGGACGTGATCGCCACCGAGTACAAAAAAGCCTGGCAGGGCATTTACCCGCTGGAGCTGGCGTACCAGCGCTCGGAAATGCAGCCGCAGTTCGCCAACATCGCCACGCCGAGCGAGATCGTGGTGTCCACGGCATTCCAGCTCGAAATCGGCGACCTGGCCGGGGCCATCCACATCTGTATGCCCTATGCCACGCTCGAGCCCATCCGTGACGTGCTGTACTCCTCGGTACAGGGCGATGCGATCGAGGTCGATCGGCGCTGGGTCAAGCTGCTCACGCGTGAGATCCAGGCCGCCGAGGTCACCCTGGTGGCCGAGCTGGCGCGCGCCGACGCCACCGTCGAGCAACTGCTGGCGATGAAGCCGGGGGATTTCATCGAACTCGACCGCGAGCCGCGCATCCGGGCCTCGATTGGCGGGGTGCCGGTGTTCGAATGCCAGTACGGCACGCACAACGACAAATACGCCATCCGGATCGAGCAATGCCTGCGTGGCAGCGAGACGAGCTGGCTGGGAGAAAAACATGGCAACTGAAGCTGAGAACAACAACGCCGAAGGCGGCGACGATCCGTTTGCCGGCTGGGCCGAGGCGCTGGAGGAGCAAAAAAGCACCGAGGGTAGTCAGCAGGCGCAGGCTGCAATGGACGAGCAGGGCGGGCCGCTGTCGGGCAACCCGGTGCGTTCTTCGGCGGCCCAGGGCGGTGATGTGCCGGTCAGCGACATCAACATGGTGCTCGACATTCCGGTGCAGCTTTCGGTCGAGCTCGGACGCACCAAGGTGCCGATCAAATACATCCTGCAGCTGGCGCAGGGCTCGGTGGTCGAGCTCGATGCCCTGGCCGGCGAGCCCATGGACGTGCTGGTCAACGGCTACCTCATTGCCCAGGGCGAGGTGGTGGTGGTGAATGACAAGTTCGGTATCCGTCTGACCGACGTGGTGACCCCGTCCGAGCGCCTGCGCCGGGTCAGCCGTGGCTGATGGCGCCATGAACCAGGCGCTGCTGCTGGTGGTGCTGTTCATCGCCGGCATCGCCACCTTGCCCTGGCTGGTGCGCCGCCTGCAGCAGCGCCAGGGCGCGCTCGGCGCCGGCAACGCCGCCGCCCGGGCGCTGGCGCAGGTAGCGGTCGGGCCGCAGCAGCGCGTGGTGACGGTGGAGGTGCATCACGAGGGCCAGCGTACGGTGCTCGTGCTCGGGGTGACGGCGCAGCAGCTGC
>JAJTBK010000076.1 GCA_021286965.1 Comamonadaceae bacterium
GGGGCTGAGCCTGGCGTTCACCTCCTACGTCGCCGCGGCCTCGCGCGGCCTGGTCGGGCAGCTGCCGGGGGGCTTGCGGCTGGCGTTTGATTCGCTTGAATTTTTGGTGCTCGCTGCCGGCATGGCCGGGCTTTACCACTACGTGCCCAATACCCAGGTGCGCTGGCGCGACGCCTGGGCCGGCGGGCTGTTCGTGGCCATTGGCATGGAGCTGGCGAAAAAAGCCCTGGCGCTGTACCTGGCGCAGGTGCCCACGTATTCGCTGATCTACGGCACTTTCGCCACGCTGCCGATCTTGCTGCTGTGGGTGTACGTGGTCTGGGTGCTGGTGCTGCTGGGCGCGGTCGTCACCGCCTACCTGCCCAGCCTGCTCGCCGGCGTGGCGCGCACGCCCGACGGCCCGGGTGCACCGCTGGCGCTGGCGCTGGAGACGCTGGGCCAGCTGCAGCAGCTGCGCCAGAGCGAGGCCAAGGGCCTGCGCCTGCCGCAGCTGGCGGCGCGCCTGCAGGTCGATGCGCTGCAGCTCGAACCCGTGCTCGAAGCCCTGTGCGCGCTCGACTGGATCGGCCCGGTGACGGAGCTGCCGCAGAGTGGCAACGAGCAGCCGCCGCGCTTCGTGCTGCTGGTGGAGCTGGCGAGCACGCCGCTGGCGCCGCTGCTGCAGCGCCTGCTGCTGGCGCGCTCGCCCAGCCTGGAGCCGCTGTGGCAGCGCGCGGCGCTGGACTATCTGCTGCTGGCCGACGTCGTCACGCCGCCAAAAAACTAAGCAGCAGCGCCAGCGTTTGCGCCGGTGCCTCGCCCTCGATGTCGTGCCCCGTGGGCAGCTCGTGCGCCTGCACCGCCAGGCCCGTGGCCCGCGCTTGTGCGATCAGAGCGGCAGCGGCGGCGGGCGGCGTCATGCGGTCGTGGCTGCCGGTGAGAAACAGCAGCCGGCAGGCCAGGGCAGCCAGCGCGGCCTCGGCACCCTGGTAGCGGTCGCAGGCTTGCAGGCCCTGCAGCAGCAGGGGCTGGGCCGGGTTGGCGCGCAGCACGCGCAGGCCCATGGCCAGCTGCTGCTGCGCCGGCGGGCTGTCCTCGGGCAGGCTGTGGGCGTAGCGGATGATGCGCGCCAGCGCTTCTTCAGGCGCGCTCGCCGCCAAGTCCAGCAGCGCCGGCGCCACGCGCATCGGGCTGGCCGTGCCCAGCAGCGCCAGGTGGCTGGCGCGCGGGCCCAGGCGGGCGGCCGCCTCCAGGGCGATGAGCGAGCCCCAGCTGTGGCCGATGAGCGCCACCGGCCCCGTGGGCGGCAACTGCGCCAGGGCCCAATCGGCAGCGGTTTGCACACTGGCGGGCGCTGGCGCCACGCCGCCGCCGTGGCCGGGCAGGTCGGGCGCCAACACCTGCCAGCCGCGCGCGGCCAGGGCGGCGGCGGGCCGCGCCCAGACGCTGTGGTCGCAGGCAACGCCGTGGATGAAAAGCGCGCAGCGCGCTGGACTGACCATAAATCGCTTCTCCTATTGCAGGGGTGCGGCGATTGTGCTGCGCGATGGGCTATATTTGCCCGAGCATTTCCACCTGGGCCCCGCGCCATTCCTGCCATGAAAGTCAGCGACATCCTGCGCCTCAAAGGCAACACCTTGTTCACCGTGACCCCGGACGCGCCGCTGGCGCAGGCGGTGCAGACCATGGCGGAGAAAGACATCGGCTCGCTGGTGGTGATGGAATACGGCGACCTGGTCGGGATGCTCACCTTCCGCGAAATCAACCTGGTGCTGGCGGCCAACGGTGGCAGCGTCGGCGAGCGCCTGGTGCGCAGCAGCATGGACGACGCCCCCATCACCTGCACGCTGGAGACCGACATGGACGAGGTGCGGCGCATGATGCTGGGCTGCCACGCGCGCTACATGCCGGTGATGGACAAGCGCATGTTGATGGGCGTGGTCAGCTTCTACGACGTGGCCAAGGCCGTGGTCGATAGCCAGAACTTCGAGAACAAGCTGCTCAAGGCTTACATCCGCGACTGGCCGCAACAGGAAGCCAGCCAGGCCGGCTCGTGACGCCCTAGTTTTGAGTAAAAAACGCTGCCAGCGCTTATCTATCAAGCGC
>JAJTBK010000087.1 GCA_021286965.1 Comamonadaceae bacterium
GCCCAGGGCCAGGCCGGCGCCGTAGAAGGCGGCGAACATGGCGGTGATGTGGGCCGTGGTGCTGGCGAACATGTAGTGCGCGTACAGGTAGGTCAGCAGCAGCAGCGCACTGGCTGCCACCCAGTCCAGGCCGAGGTGGCCAATGCCGGCTTCGATGCTCTTGGCAAACCAGGTGATCAGGCCGAGTTTGTTCAGGAACGTCGCCATCATCACCAGGGCCCCGAACCAGACGATGGTGTCCCAGGCGCTTTTTTCCTTGATGACGTCCTCCCAGGTGAGCACGCCCGTAATCAGGCACAGCGCCAGGCCGATGAAGGCCGTGGTCGTGGGATCGACCGCCGCCTGCGGCCCCCAGAGAAAGGCCGGAATCCCGGCCCACAGCACCAGCAGCACGCCAAAGACACCGAACATGGTGACCTCACCCCGGCTGATGGGGCCCAGTTCCCGGAGCTTTTCACGCGCAAACTGCATGGCGTTGGGCGTGCTCTTGATCTCGGGCGGGTGCAGCAGGTAGATGATGAGCGGCATCAACGCCAGCGCCACCAGACCCGGCAGCAGCATGGCCAGCGCCCAGGTGCCCCAGCTCAGGCTGATCTGGGCGCCGGTCACGTCGGCAATCAGCTTGACCACCAGCGGGTTGGGCGCGGTGGCGGTGATGAACATCGCCGAGGTGATGGGATTGGCGTGGTAGTTGGTCAGCGCCAGGTAGCGGCCCATGCGGCCCTCGGTGCCCTTCTCG
The DNA here is from genome assembly GCA_021286965.1 of Comamonadaceae bacterium. Taxonomy (GTDB): domain Bacteria; phylum Pseudomonadota; class Gammaproteobacteria; order Burkholderiales; family Burkholderiaceae_C; genus Paenacidovorax. Next base: position 740 of record JAJTBK010000087.1, read on the forward strand.
GGGTCCGAGCCGTAGCTGCCGGCAATGGCACGCATGATGGGGTGGATGATGCCGCCGCCACGCGCCGTGTTGCTCGGCGTGACGGGGGCCAGAATCAGCTCCGACAGCGCCAGCGAATAGGCGATGCCGATGGTCTTCCTGCCCCACACGGCAATGAACAGGTAGCCGATGCGCGCCCCCAGCCCGGTCTTGATGATGCCGCGCGAGATCATGATCGACACGCCAATCAGCCAGATCAGGGGATTGGAAAAACTGCTCAGCGCATCGCCAATGGCGCCCGCCGCCTTGTCGTTGGTGACGCCACTGGCGGCCACCAGGGCGATGGCGATCATGGAGATCGCCCCGATCGGCAACGCCTTGCCGATGATGGCGGCAATGGTGCCGACGAACAGCGCCAGCAAATACCAGGCGTTGGGCGCCACGCCCTCGGGCACCGGAATGACGAAGCCGATGACCAGCCCCAGGAGAACGGCGATCGCGGTTGGAAGCGGTTTGAAGCCCATGCTCTCTCTCCTTGAAACAGCCGCAGCGGCTGCGGGCCATTGTCACATGGAAAGAGGGGCTATTCTTGACTCGGCTCAAGCACGCAACAAGGCCGCCACGGCGCGCGGGTAGATCACGTGCTCTTGCGTCAGCACCCGCGCCGCCAGGCTCTCGGCCGTATCGCCCGGCAGCACGGGCACCACGGCCTGCTCCAGGATGGGGCCGACGTCGAGCTCAGCCGTCACCTGGTGCACGGTGGCGCCGGCAAATTTGCAGCCGGCATCAATCGCGCGCTGGTGCGTGTGCAGGCCGGTGAAGGCCGGCAGCAGCGAGGGGTGGATATTGATGATGCGCCCGGCGTAGTGCGCCACGAAACCCGGCGTGAGGATGCGCATGAAGCCCGCCAGCACCACCAGCGCCGGCTGGTAGCGGTCGATCACCTGCGCCAGCGCAGCGTCAAAATCTTCGCGGCTGGCAAAATTTTTGTGGTTGAGCACCTCGGTGGCAATGCCCTGGGCGCGGGCAAATTCCAGCCCCTTGGCCTCGGCCTTGTTGCTGACCACGGCGGCCACCTGCGCCCCCAGGCTGCGCGCCCAGTCCTGCTGCTGCGCCGCGCGCACGATGGCGGCCATGTTCGAGCCGCCGCCGGAGATCAAGATGACGATGTTTTTCATAAGGTGGGGGATTATCCCTGGCAGGATCACGTCAGCTGGTAGTCCACCGGCGCCAGCGGCGCCGGCAGCTCGGTCTCGCCGAGCGAGGCCAGCAGGCTGATCTCGATGCCCCGGCACAGGGTGTCGAGCGGCAGGTCGTTGCTCTCCAGGCCAAAGGGCTCCTCCAGTTCGTCGCCCACCGCATCCAGGCCAAAGAAGGTATAGGCGACGATGGCCACGACGAAGGGTGTCATGAAGCCGACGATGTCCACCAGGCCAAAGGGCAGCAAGAAGCAGTACAGGTAGGCCGTGCGGTGCAGCAGCAGGGTGTACGAGAACGGCACCGGCGTGTTTTTAATGCGCTCACAGGCGGCTGCGGCCGAGGTCAGGGCCGACAGTGTGGCGTCCACCGCCGCCGCCAGGCAGGGCGCAATGCGGCCGGATCGCAGCTGCACCCCCAGGTCGCGCCCCATGGCCAGCAGCAGGGCGTCGGGCAGCGCGGCGCGCTGGCGCTGCAGCAGCGCCCAGTCGTGCGCGCCCAGCCAGCGCTGCAGCAGCGCGGGGTCGCTCTGCCCGCGCAGCTGCAGGCGCAGCGCGTGCGCAAAGGCAATGCCCCGGTGCACCATGCGCACGCGCACGTCGTCGGCGCCAGCGCGCACATCCAGCGCCGCTGCGGTCGCGGTTTGCGCGCCGGCAGCAGCGTCGGTGGCGATCAGGGACTGGCATTGGCGCGACAGCGTGCGCAGGCGCAGGGTGATTTCGCCCCAGAGCTTGCGCGCCTCCCAGTAGCGGTCATAGGCGGCGGTGTTGCGAAACCCCAGGAAAATTGCCAGCGGCAGGCCGATGAGCGTGAACGGCACCGGCGTCAGCGTGACCTTGAGCGTGAACAAATGGCCGTGCACCAGGGTCACCGTCAGCGCTAGCAGGGTATTGACCAGCAGCGTCAGGCGGATGCGTTGCAGGATCGAGCCGCGCAGCAGCAGGAACAAACGCAGCCCCGACGGGCGCTCACGGACGATCATGGACAAACCCCAGGGGAAACCCTCGATTCAACCACAAACCCAGGCCGGTTTTCCGCCACCACCGGGCCATGCCAGCAACCGCGAGGCGCTGGACGCATAGCGGTCACGCCCGGCACCAGGCACCTCCTGCGCCCAAGGACATGGCCGGGCGCCATATACTCCGTTTCCTCCTGAAACAGGGCTCCCGCGCTTGCCAGGCTTGCGCCAGCCGCTATCAAAATAAAAGCATGAAAATCTTCCGTGGCTTTCATCGGCCGGGTTTGGCCAGCGCCTGCGCGCTGACCATTGGCAACTTTGACGGCGTGCACCGGGGCCACCGCGCCATGCTGGCGCTGCTCGCGCACGAGGCGCACCTGCGCGGCGTGCCCAGCTGCGTGCTGACCTTCGAGCCGCACCCGCGCGACTACTTTGCCGCCGCCTTGCGCAAGCCCGCGCTGGCGCCGGCGCGCATCGGCACGCTGCGCGACAAACTCTCGCAGCTGCAGGACTGCGGCGTCGAACAGGTCGTGGTGCAGCCCTTCAACGCCGCCCTGGCCGCGCTGTCGGCGCAGGATTTCATCGACCAGGTGGTGCAGCGCAGCCTGGGCGCGCGCTACGTGCTCGTCGGCGACGACTTCCGCTTTGGCGCCCAGCGCGCGGGCGACTACGCCCTGCTCGACGCCTGCGGCCAGGCACGCGGCTTTGACGTGGCGCGCATGAACAGCTACGAGGTGCACGGCCTGCGCGTCTCCAGCACCGAGGTGCGCAGCGCCCTGGCCAGCGGCGACATGCAGGCCGCCGCGCGCCTCTTGGGCCGGCCCTACAGCATCAGCGGCCACGTGCTGCACGGGCGCAAGCTCGGGCGCCAGCTGGCCGAGTCGCGTGCCGGCGCCGGCGACGGCTTTCGCACCCTGAACCTGCGCTTTGCCCACTGGAAGCCCGCCGCCAGCGGCATTTTTGCCGTGCGGGTGCATGGCCTGAGCGATACGCCGCTGCAGGGCGTGGCCAACCTCGGGGTGCGGCCCTCGCTCGACCCGAACGACGTCAATGGCGGGCGCGTGCTGCTGGAGACGCACTGCCTGGACTGGCCCGCGCACCTCGGCGCCGAGGGGGGCTACGGTAAAATCATCCGCGTGGAACTGCTGCACAAACTGCACGACGAGCTGAAATACGACAGCCTCGCGGCCCTCACCCAAGGCATCGCCCGCGACTGCGAAGACGCCCGGGCGTACTTTGCCGGCCACGCCGAAACCCACCGCCAGACCACGCGCGACCGAATTTGACGGGGCCGCCTGCGCCCCGCCCCTGTCCCTGTGCGTCCGCCCGTCTTGCCCGCTCCTGGCGCCCCTGCCGGGAGCGCCCTTGTTTTGAAGGTTTCCCCCCCATGTCCGAAAACCAACCCGCCAAGCCCAGCAAACCTGCCGAAGCGTCCACCTACCGCGCCACGCTGAACATGCCCGACACGCCGTTCCCCATGCGCGGCGACCTGCCCAAGCGCGAGCCGGGCTGGGTCAAGGAGTGGAACGAGCAAGGCGTGTACCAAAAGCTGCGCGACGCGCGCCGGGGTGCGCCCAAATTCATCCTGCACGACGGCCCGCCGTACGCCAACGGCCAGATCCACATCGGCCACGCGGTGAACAAAATTTTGAAGGACATGATCGTCAAGAGCCGCCAGCTCGAAGGCTTTGACGCCCTCTACACCCCCGGCTGGGACTGCCACGGCCTGCCGATCGAAAACGCCATCGAGAAGCTGCACGGGCGCAACCTGCCGCGCGACGAGATGCAGGCCAAGGGCCGCGCCTTTGCCACCGAGCAGATCGCGCAGCAACTGCTCGATTTCCAACGCCTGGGCGTGCTCGGCGAGTGGGACAACCCCTACAAGACCATGAACTTCGCCAGCGAGGCCGGGCAACTGCGCGCGCTGAAAAAAGTCATGGAGCGCGGCTTTGTGTACCGGGGCCTCAAGCCTGTGTACTGGTGCTTTGACTGCGCCAGCTCGCTGGCCGAATTCGAGATCGAGTACCAGGACAAAAAGAGCCAGACGCTGGACGTGATGTTCCCCGCTGCCGAGCCCGCGCGCCTGGCTGCGGCATTCGGTCTGCCGCAGCTGAACAAGGACGCCTACATCGTCATCTGGACGACCACCGCCTGGACAATCCCCGCCAACCAGGCGCTCAACGTCAACCCGCAGCTCGAATACAGCCTGGTCGATACCGAGCGCGGCCTGCTCGTCGTCGCCAGCGCGCTGGTCGAAAAATGCCTGGCACGCTGGCAGCTGCAGGGCCAGGTGGTCGCCACCGCCCTGGGCGAGAAGCTCGACCACCTGCCCTTCCACCACCCGCTGGCGCATGTGGACAAAGCGTTTGACCGCCTCTCGCCCGTGTACCTGGCCGACTACGCCACGGCCGACGACGGCACCGGCATCGTGCACAGCGCGCCCGCCTACGGCGTGGACGACTTCAACAGCTGCCGCGCCAACGGCATGGCGCTGCAAGACATCCTCAACCCCGTGCAGGGCAACGGCGCCTACGCGCCCGAGCTGGGCCTGTTTGGCGGCCAGCACATCTGGAAGGCCGTGCCGGTCATCATCGACGCGCTCAAAGTGGCTGGCCGCCTGCTCGACTCGGTCACCATCACGCACAGCTACCCGCATTGCTGGCGCCACAAGTCGCCCGTCATCTACCGCGCCGCCGCACAGTGGTTCGTGCGCATGGACGAGGGCGAGGGCGTGTTCACCGACCCGGCGCAAAAACCGGCACAAACCCTGCGCCAGATTGCGCTCGCCGCCATCGAAAAAACCAATTTTTACCCCGAGAACGGCAAGGCCCGCCTGCGCGACATGATCGCGGGCCGGCCCGACTGGTGCATCTCACGCCAGCGCAGCTGGGGCGTGCCGCTGCCCTTCTTCCTGCACCAGGACACGGGTGCGCTGCACCCGCGCACCCTGGAGATCATCGACCAGGCGGCCGCCATCGTCGAGCAAGGCGGCATCGAAGCCTGGAGCCGCGCCACGGCGGAAGAAATTTTGGGGGCGCAAGACGCCGCGCACTACACCAAGAGCACCGACATCCTCGAAGTGTGGTTCGACTCGGGCAGTACCTTCTGGCACGTGCTGCGCGGCACGCACGCCGGTATGCACCACGACGAAGGCCCCGAGGCCGACCTGTACCTGGAGGGCCACGACCAGCACCGGGGCTGGTTCCATTCGTCGCTGCTGCTCGCCAGCGCCATCTTTGGCCGCGCGCCCTACAGGGGCCTGCTCACGCACGGCTTTACCGTCGATGGCCAGGGCAAGAAGATGAGCAAGTCGCTGGGCAACACCGTCTCGCCGCAAGAGGTCAGCTCCAAGATGGGCGCCGAGATCATCCGCCTGTGGTGCGCGTCCACCGACTACTCGGGCGACCTGGCGATTGACGACAAGATACTGGCGCGCGTGGTCGATGCCTACCGCCGCATCAGCAACACGCTGCGCTTTTTGCTCGCCAACGTCAGCGACTTCGACCCCGCGCAGGACGCCGTGGCCGAGGGCGACCTGCTGGAGATCGACCGCTGGGCGCTGGCGCGCGCCGCCGAGTTCCAGGCCGAGCTGCTGGCGCATTACAAAGCGTACGAATTCCACCCCGTGGTCACCAAGCTGCAGCTGTTTTGCTCGGAAGACCTGGGCGGCTTCTACCTCGACGCACTCAAGGACCGTCTCTACACCACCGGCGCCAAGAGCCTGGCACGGCGCAGCGCGCAAACGGCGCTGCACCAAATCACGCACGCCATGCTGCGCTGGATGGCACCCTTCCTGTCGTTCACGGCGGAAGAGGCCTGGAAGGTGTTCGGCAGCTCGGC
>JAJTBK010000092.1 GCA_021286965.1 Comamonadaceae bacterium
GTACTCCTCCCCCCACCCTCCAGTCGCCGCAACACCCCCAGCGCCAGCAGCGCATTGATGTCGCGCAGCGCGGTATCCGGTGAGCATTTGGCAATGGCCGCCCATTTGGCGTTGGTCAGCTTGCCTTCCATGCCGTCGAGCACGCGATTGAGCACCAGCGTTTGGCGTTCGTTCAACGGTGTTCCGGCCCATTGCTGCCAGAACCGGGCCTTGGTCAGCACGCCGGTCAGCAAGCTGTCTGCGCCCTGCACGGCGCGCAGCAGGCAGGCCAGGAACCACTGCAGCCAGGGCGTGATGTCCAGCGTGCCGGTTTGCGTGGTTTCCAGTTGCTCGTAGTAGTGCTTGCGTTCGCGCTGGATTTGCGCGCTCAGGCTGTAAAAGCGCTGGCCGCTGCCTTCGGCGCGCGCCAGCGCCATGTCGCCCACGGCGCGGCTGATGCGGCCGTTGCCGTCGTCGAAGGGATGCAGCGTGACCAGCCACAGGTGGGCCAGCCCGGCGTGGATGAGCGCGTCGCCCGCGCCGGGCGCGTTGAACCAGTCCAGGAACGCGGCGGTCTCCTGCCCCAGGCGGTTGGCGGGCGGTGCTTCGTAATGCACTTTTTCGCGGCCCACGGGGCCGGAGACGACCTGCATCGGCCCAGCGGCGTCGTTGCGCCACGCGCCGACCTGGATGCGCACCCGGCCGCTGTAGCCCGTGGGGAAGAGGGCGGCGTGCCAGCCAAACAGCCGCTCGGGCGTCAGCGGCATGGCGTGGCACTGGGTGGCGTCCAGCACCATGTCCACCACGCCGTCCACATGCCGGTCGGCGGGCGCCAGCACGCCGATGTCCACGCCCAGGCGCCGGGCGATGGACGAGCGCACGGTGGCCTGGTCCAGCGCCTCGCCTTCGATGGCGCTGGAGGTGACGACCTCCTGCGTCAGCGCCTGCACCGTGGCCTGGTCGCGCTGCGCAACGCCTCAGTCCACTACGATACGCACCCCCGCCACACCCGAGGCGGCACATTTTTCAGGAGATCAACACACCATGTTCAGCCACGTGATGCTGGGAGCCAGGGACCTTGAACAATCCCGGCAGTTTTACGACGCTCTTTTGGGCGCCCTGGGCCATGCCCCCGGGGTGGCCAACAAGAGCCGGTATTTCTACCGCAGCGCGGGCGGAAATTTCGGCATCACGCTGCCCATCAACGGCGAAGCGGCCTGCCATGGCAATGGCAGCACGCTGGGTTTTGCGGCCACCTCGCCCGAGCAGGTGGATGCCGCCCACGCTGCGGGCGTGGCCGCCGGGGGCGTGAGCTGCGAAAACCCGCCGGGCTGGCGCGAGCTGGGCAATGGCGTTCGCCTGTACCTGGCCTACCTGCGCGACCCGGCAGGCAACAAGCTGTGCCTGACCTACCGCCCGGCGTGAACACGGGAGGGTTTTGATGCAACTGTCAGAACCATGGGTGCTGGGGCAGGGCCGCATCGGCATGTTTGGCCTGGCGGGAGCGCTGGGGGCGCATTTGGCGTGATGGCGGGGCTTTGAACGGCGCGATTGTGCGTATTTCCACTAGGAAATAACGAAAAATGTGGGAATACATCCGAGCGCACAATCGGCCCTTTCCCCAGTGTTTGCAGGCCATCGGCAGCGGTGGCTGGCGCCCTGGGGGCGCACTTGGCTTGACTGCGTACCGCGTGGAGAAGCACATGGCACTGAACCACCCGATTACCGCCCAGTGGCCCGCGCGCCACCCCGACCGTCTGCAGCTGTACTCCCTGCCCACGCCCAACGGCGTGAAGGTGTCGATTGCGCTCGAAGAAATGCAGCTGCCTTACGAGGCGCACCGCATCAGCTTTGAGCGGGGCGAACAGTTCCTGCCGGCGTTCCTGGCGCTCAACCCGAACAACAAGATCCCGGCGATCCTCGATCCGCACGGCCCTGGCGGCGCGCCGCTGGCGCTGTTCGAGTCGGGCGCGATCTTGCTCTACCTGGCCGAGAAAACCGGCCAATTCCTGCCCACCGAGGCCAGCGCACGCTACCAGGCGCTGCAGTGGCTGATGTGGCAGATGGGCGGCCTGGGGCCGATGTTCGGCCAGCTCGGCTTCTTTCATAAGTACGCCGGCAAGGACTACGAGGACAAGCGCCCGCGCGATCGCTACGTGGCCGAGTCGCGGCGCCTGCTGGGCGTGCTCGAACAGCATCTGGCCGGTCGCGCCTGGATGCTGGGCGAAAATTACAGCATCGTCGATATGGCCATCTTCCCCTGGGTGAACAACCTCGTCACGCACTACGCGGCCGGCGAGCTGGTCGGCTGGGCGGAGTTTTCCCAGGTGCAACGCGTGCTCGCCACCTTCCTGGCGCGCCCGGCGGTACAACGCGGGCTGCAAGTGCCCGCTTGAGTCATTACAACAACAAGGTTTTCGCCCATGGCAGCTACCTCTTTGACCCCTCCTAAAAAAACCATTCCCCCGGCCTACCTGATTTTGGTGGCGATGCTGGTCGGCATTGGCGTGGGCTATTTCATCTTCGTGCAGTTCCCGGACAAGCAGGCGGCCAAGGAGATCGCCGGCTACATCTCCATCCTCTCGGACGTGTTCCTGCGCCTGATCAAGATGCTGATCGGGCCGCTGGTGTTCTCGACCCTGGTGGTGGGCATTGCGCACATGGGCGACGCGGCCTCGGTCGGGCGCGTGTTCGTCAAGGCCATGCTGTGGTTCGTCACCGCCTCGCTGGTGTCGCTGGTGCTGGGCCTGGTGCTGGCCAACTGGCTGCAGCCGGGGCACAACCTGGGCCTGCCGCTGCCCGACGTGGGTGCGGCCACCAACCTGGCGACGGCCAAGTTCACGCTCAAGGAATTCGTCAACCACCTGGTGCCCAAGTCCTTCGCCGAGGCCATGGCGAACAACGAAATCCTGCAGATCGTGGTGTTCTCGATGTTCTTTGGCGTCGCCCTGGCGGCGCTGGGTGAGAAGGGCAAGCAGCTCATCGCCGTGACCGAGGAGCTGGCGCACGTCATGCTCAAGATCACGGGCTACGTCATGAAGCTCGCACCCCTGGCAGTGTTTGCCGCCATGGCGGCGACGGTGGCCGTCAACGGCCTGGGCGTGCTGCTCAAGTTTGCCGTCTTCATGGGCGACTTCTACCTCGGCCTGTTCCTGCTCTGGAGCCTGCTGGTGCTGGCGGGGTTTGCCTTTTTGGGCAAGCGCATCTTCAAGCTGCTCGCGCTCATCAAGGAGGCGTTCATGCTCTCCTTTGCCACCGCCAGCTCCGAGGCCGCCTACCCCAAGATCCTCGACGGCCTGGACCGCTTTGGCGTCAAGCGCAAAATTTCGAGCTTCGTCATGCCCATGGGCTACTCGTTCAACCTCGACGGCTCGATGATGTACTGCACCTTCGCCACGCTGTTCATCGCCCAGGCCTACGACATCCACCTCTCGCTGGCGACACAGATCACCATGCTGCTCATCCTCATGCTCACCTCCAAGGGCATGGCCGGCGTGCCGCGCGCCTCGCTGGTGGTGATTGCCGCCACGCTCAACCAGTTCGACATTCCCGAAGCCGGCCTGCTGCTGATCCTGGGCGTGGACACCTTCCTCGACATGGGCCGCTCGGCCACCAACGCCGTCGGCAACTCCATCGCCAGCGCCGTCGTTGCCAAGTGGGAGGGCCAGCTGCTGCCCGAGGACGAGGCCGCCGCACACGCGCGCAGCATGGATGAAGAAGCCGCCGCCCGCGCCCACCCCGTGCCCGGGCCGGATCTGGCATGAAGGCCGCCGTTCTTCTCCTGGGCGCCTGGCTCGCCCTGGGCAGCGCGCAGGCCGAAGACGGCCCCGAGAGCAGCAGCCGCAACCCCGGCGCCCAGCCCCTGAGCGGCCTGCTGGCGCAGGTGCGCAGCAGTGGCAGCGTGGCCCTGGCGTACCGCACCAGCTCGGTGCCGTTTTCCTACCTGAATGCACAGGGCCAGCCCATCGGCTACTCGATCGCGCTGTGCCAGGCGCTGGTGCAGGGCATGGAGCAGGTGGTGCAGCGCCCGCTGACGATCCGCTGGGTACCCGTCACCGCCGCCACCCGCCAGGAGGCGATTACGAGCGGCGCTGCCGACCTCGAATGCGGCTCGACCACCAGCAACGTGGCACGCCAGCGCACCGTGGCGTTCTCGCCGACGATCTTCGTCGCCGGCACGCGCCTCTTGGTTCGTAAAAAATCGGGCATCCGCGACTGGCGCGATCTGGCGGGCAAGAGCGTGGCCGTGACCGAGGGCACGACCAACGCCGCCCTGCTGCAAAAACTCGCCCCGCGCCTGCCGCAGCCGCCCCTGCTGCTGGTGCAGCGCGAGCACCAGGACGCGTTTGCCCAGGTCGCCAGCGGCGCCGCCGACGCCTTTGCCACCGACGACGTGCTGCTGCACGGCCTGGTGGCGCAAACCCCGGGCGCGCGCGAGCGCCTGGCCGTGGTCGGCGAGCTGCTGTCCTACGAACCCTACGCCCTCATGTTCCGCAAGGGCGACCCGCAGCTGGCCAAGTTCGTCACCGACCGCCTGCGCAGCCTGGCGGCCGACGGCGAGATCGAGCGCCAGTACGAACGCTGGTTCCTGCGTCCGCTGCCCGACGGCCAGCGCCTGAACCTGCCCATGAGCGCGCAGCTGCAGGCGATCATCGAAAGCCTGGCGGCGGCCCAGGTGGAATAAAACAACCCCAGCAAAAAATAGCCTGATTGGTGATCTGCCTCAGATGTTTACCCCTATCCGTTCGGGCTGAGCTTGTCGAAGCCAGGGCGTGATGTGCGAACAGCCCTTCGACAAGCTCAGGGCGAACGGGGTTTGTCTGAGGCAGGTCGCTAATCAGGAAAAATAGCTGCTAGCGCTTATCCAGCAAGCGCCAGAAGCTATCAAACCGATAGCAAACGGGCGCCTTGGGCGCCCGTTGTGCATGGTGGTGTTTGAACTACCCGTTCAACGGCTTCTTTTCGCTCGGAACCCTACAGTTTTGACGGCAGTAATCTTGTAGAGATCACTACATGATTGCAGCATACATAACTACATCCTAAGCTGCCGCCATGACTCATCCTTCCGCCCCATGGCTGGCCCTGATCGTCAGCCTCCCCTCTGCGAGCGCCACGGCACGTATGCGGATCTGGCGTGCCGTGAAGGCGCTGGGCTGCGCAGCCCTGCGCGATGGTGCCTATCTGCTGCCCGCGCAGACTGAGCAGGCCGCGCAGCTGCAGGCCCTGGCCGACGAAACGCGGCAAGAGGATGGACAAGCCTGGCTGCTGCAGGTGCAGGCCAAGGATATGGCCGAGCAAGCCATCTTCCAGGCACTGTTCGACCGTACGGCTGATTATTCCCCTTGGCTGGAAGAGCTGAAGCAAGCACGCCAAGCCCTTTCCGATCTGGGCACCACGGAACTCCAGCGTCTACAGCGAAAGCAGGCACGCATCTACGCGGCCATCCGCAAGATCGATTTTTTCCCGGGGGAAACCTCGATCCGCGCCGAAGCCCAATGGCGGGACTTCAGCAATGCCATCGAAGCGATGCAGTCCCCCGGTGAACCGCAGGCAACGGCTGGACGCATTGCCCGGCGCGACCGCATACAGTACCAGGGGCGGCTGTGGGCAACACGCCGCCACCTGTGGGTGGATCGTGTGGCGAGCGCCTGGCTGATCCAGCGCTTCATCGACCCACATGCGCGCTTCCTGTGGCTAGATGCCCCCGCCGACTGCCCGCCGGATGCGCTGGGTTTCGATTTTGACGGTGCGACGTTCTCGCATGTGGGCGAGCGCGTGACGTTCGAGGTGCTGCTCACGAGCTTCGGCCTGGAAGGCGATCGCAGCCTGGCCCAGCTCGGCGCCATGGTGCACGCGCTGGACGTGGGCGGCGCTGCCCCACCCGAGGCCGGTGGCTTCGAGGCCGTGCTGGCCGGCGCGCGCAAGCGCTGGCCAGACGATGACGTGCTGTTGGCAGATATCGGCGGGGTGCTGGACTCGCTCCACGCGCATTTCTCCAACCCGCGTAAACCGTAGCACTTCAGCACTTCAGGGACGAACATGAACCCTCTCGATACCACGGCAGCACCCGATACCGACGCCCCCAGCTACACGCTCTGGCAGCTCGTGCGCTATATGCTGGCCCTGGGTACCTGGGGCTTTGGCGGCCCCGTGGCCTTGGCGGGCTACATGTACCGCGACCTGGTGGAGAAACGCCGCTGGATCGCCGACGCTGACTACAAGGAAGGCCTGGCGCTGGCCCAGTTGATGCCCGGCCCCCTGGCAGCGCAGTTAGCGATCTACCTGGGCTATGTGCACTACCGCTTCATCGGCGCCAGCCTGGTTGGCGTGGCTTTCGTCTTGCCGTCGTTCTTCATGGTGGTGGTGCTGGGGGCTGCCTATGTGGCCTACGGCGGCATCGGCTGGATGCAGTCGGTGTTCTATGGCGTGGGCGCCGCCGTGATCGGCATCATTGCCATGAGCGCCTACAAGCTGACCAGCAAGAGCGTTGGCAAGGACAAGTTGCTGTGGCCGATCTTCCTGGTGAGCGCGGCCGTCACCGTGGCCACCCAGTCCGAAGAGGTCTGGCTGTTCCTCGGCGCCGGGGTGCTGGTGTGGTTCTGGCGCGCGCCGCCAGCCTGGCTCAAGCGCGGCGGGCAGCTCGACAGTGTGGCCGCCCCCTTGGCAGGTCTGTTCGCACTGAACGCCATCGACTGGGCCAGGCTCAAGCAGATCGGACTGTACTTCGCTTATGCGGGCAGCTTCGTCTTTGGCAGCGGCCTGGCGATCGTGCCCTTCCTCTATGGCGGCGTCGTCAAGGAATACGGCTGGCTGACCGACCGGCAGTTCGTGGACGCGGTGGCCGTGGCCATGATCACGCCGGGGCCGGTGGTGATCACGACGGGCTTCATCGGCTTTCTCGTATCCGGCTTCTGGGGCGCGGTGGTCGCGGCCCTGGCCACCTTCGTGCCTTGCTATCTGTTCACGGTCATCCCAGCCCCGTATTTCAAGAAATACGGCAAGCGCCCCGATGTCATTGCCTTCGTGGACGGCGTGACGGCTGCAGCCATTGGCTCCATTGCAGGCGCGGTGATCGTCATCGGGCAGCGCTCCATTACTGACTGGATCACAGCGGTGCTGGCCCTGGCGACGGCTGCGGTGCTGTGGCGCTTCAAGAAGGTGCCCGAGCCGCTCATCGTCGTGGCCGCAGCCGCCATCGGGCTGATCGTCCACCCGCTGAGCACGCACAGCTGACGGCCTGTCTGCAAACACCTGACCCGACCACCCACGACCGATGCCACTCGGACCAGGCTGAAACGCCGACGATAACCGTCTGTCCCACTGTACAAAAGACACCCCGAATGACTATCGCCGCCTGGTACTTCACATGCATTTCAATTGCCGTAACCCTGTGGTTTCCACTGGCTGCTACTGCCAAAGAGGTGGCGCTGACGGGCTCGCAGATCAGTACCGCCATCAGTGGCCAATACGTGACCGACGAACACCACTGGGGACACAGGTATTTTGCGGATGGGCGCGTCGAGCGATCGGAGAATGGCCGCCAGCGAACGGCGCACTGGTCGATCCAAGGCAAGCGACTGTGCTTGCTGCAGCCAGAAATCAGCAAGGTCGAGCCGATCTGCTACAGCGTCACCCGCGACGGGCAGGAGCTGCAGTACCGGGACGATGCGCAGTTTGTGGTGTTTCGCGGGCTGCTCAAACCCATGCCCAAGCGCTAGCGCCTGAACCTGCCCATGAGCGCGCAGCTGCAGGCGATCATCGAAAGCCTGGCGGCGGCCCAGGTGGAATAAAACAACCCCAGCAAAAATAGCCGCTAGCGCTTATCCAGCAAGCGCAAGAAGCTATCAAACCAATAGCAAACGGGCGCCTTGGGCGCCCGTTGTGCATGGTGGTAGCGAGAAGGCTCAGAACGGAATGTCGTCGTCCA